>NZ_JBIWPO010000010.1:0-284702 GCF_044768275.1 Streptomyces sp. NPDC101152
CAACGTCCTCTACGCCATCCTCCGCGACCGCCAGCCCTACCAGGCCCGGCCGCCCCTGCATCTCGTGGCTTGACAACAGCATTAGGCAGCCACCCCCACCAAGGGCGCGTCGGTGCGGGAGCCCATTCGGCCGGCACGCCGTCCGGTGACGGTGGCGAACAGCCAGCCGAGCCCGGCACGGCGCATTCCGGCGCGAGCCTGCTTGGCCGCGTACATCGCCTCATCCGCGCGCCGCAGCAGGCCGGACAGGTCATCGGCGGGGAAGTCCGCGGCGCGCACCCAGCCCAGCGAGACCGTGGTGCGCACGTCCGGGTTCTGGCCGTCGACTGGCCGGGCGAGCACGCCGTGCAGCACGGCGAGCAGATCAGCCGCACTGCCGTGGTCGTCGATGAGGACGGCGGCGAACTCATCGCCCCCGAGCCGCCCGGCGACCCCGCTACGGCCGACGTGGTGGGCCAGTCGTTCGGCGGTCGCCTTCAACAGGGCGTCCCCGGCCGCGTGCCCGTGGGTGTCATTGATCTGCTTGAACTTGTCGACGTCGGCCAGCACCACGACCGCGCGCGGGTCCTTGAGCAGGGCCGTGGCGCGGCGGGTGAAGCCGTCGCGAGTGCGTAACCCGGTCAGCGGGTCACGCCGGGCGGTGTTCAGGCAGCCTCGCAGCCACCACACATGAACCGCCCAACCCCCGACGAGCGGCAGCGCGGACAGCAGGACCGTGGCCAGGGTGTTCACGCTGCCACCCCCTCGGCGCCGTCGCCGGACGCGTCCGGCTCGGGGTTGTCGACGGGGCGCAGGGCGCGCCCGTCAGCCCGCTCGGCGAGCAGGGCGTCACGCACCTGCCGGGCAGGGCCGGAGCCACAGTGCAGCTCCTTGCGCAGCGCCTCGGCGTTGATCGCGGCGTCCGTCCAGTCAGCCGCGATCGTGCGCGCTGCGGCAAGCAGTTCGGCCGTCGTGCGCTGCGCCGTCTTGGCCTTACCGGTCGTCGGCCGCTTGCGCGGCGGCTTCGACGCCTCCCGCTTCGGCTCCTCCGGGGTTTGCGGCGGCTCCGGGACGGCGGGCACGTCAGCGCCAGCGGGGGCGAGTTCGCCCATGCGCAGCAGCACCCGCTCACGCCGCGGGGTCCTCCACCGCCACGCCACAGGGCCGAACCGCTCATGCAAGTCCGCACGGGCCAACAGCCGCTCACGCTCGCAGGCGAGGGCGTCGGTGTAGGAGGTGACCTCCCACAGCGTCATGCGCCGCCACAGCGCGAACGTGGACAGCGGCGCCAGCAGCCAGCGCGACCACCGGATCTTGTCCATGCGCCGACCTGTGACGGCACCGATGCGGACGGCGTAGACGTGGGCGCCGATCTCGGAGAACACCACCCACAGCAGCGGCATCGTTCCGTGTGCCACCTTCGCGGACAGGACGTGCCCGGCCGCGACGTTCAGCCAGCACGTGACCAGCGTCAGCACCCAGGGGACGAACCGCACCCACGCAAGCGCCATGTCCAGCCGGATCAACAGCAGGTTGGCCAGGGTGAACACCGGGATGGCGATGTCGATTGCGATGGGCAGGGTGTGCGGGTTGCTGAATCCCCACCGGGCCGCGGCCAGGGACACCGCGTCGAAGGACGAGTACAGGCCCAAGGCGCCGACCGCGGCGGCGGCGAGCGCACCGACCGCAGCAAGCCACACCTCAGGGAACGTCAGCTTCGGCACTGACCGTGCCGTCTCGATGCCGCTCACGCTGCGCCCACCGCCTCAAACAACCGCAGGTCGGCGGGAACGGGCATGTATCCGGTCAGCTCGATGTCGGCACCGCCATAGGAGATCTGCGCCTGCATCACGCCGGTCCGGCCGTCGCACTGCACGTGGAAGCCGACCGCGTCCGGGTCGATGCCGAGCGCGGCCCGCCACGCCTCGAACGCGGCGAACCCGCCGTTGAATTCGTGCCACGCCAGGGCCAGCCGGTTCGGGTAAATCGGGTTCACGTCGGCGTTCGGAGCCGGGAGTCCCGGGAAGTCCACCGCCAGCAGCCGCAGCGCAGCCAGCGGCGCCGACAGATTGGCCAGCGAGAGCACCGTGCTCATGCCGCTGCCCCCTTCTGGGAGGGCCGACGGCGCCCGGCCGGGCGGGTCAGCGGGACGACGTTGAACAGCTCCGGGGCGTGCGCCTCGATCACCTCGGCGGCGATGCGGGCCACGTCGTCCGGGAGTTCCGGGTTGTCGGCGAGGATGTCGCACGCCGCGTCCTTGCGGGCGGCGCGCTCTTCCTCGCTCTCGCCCTCCTCCCCCAGCCACAGCTCCGGCGGGGTGCCCAGGGCAAGTTCGATGAAGTCGTTGACGGAGACGGCCTGATGGCCGCCGATGTACGTGCGCATGGCAAGGCTCCTGAATTGGAGGGACAGAGAGCCGGAGCAGCCGCAGGCGTGTGGTGAGACGGCGACTGCTCCGGGAGAAACGGGCGATGGTGCGGGAGGTCAGCGGCGGACGCGGCCGGAGACGCTGTCGGCGGACACGCTCAGGTGGCGGGCGCCGGAGATCCGGACGTTGCCGGAGATGCTGTGCGCGCTCATGTGCCCGGAGGCGGCGCCGGTGGCCTGTACCTCGATGTCTCCCGAGGTGGTGTTCAGGGTGGCCGCGGTGCCGTCGTACAGGCGTACCTCGATATCACCGGAGACCGAGTGCGCGGTGACGCGCTCGGTGACGCGGCCGACGTTGATGTCTCCGGAGGTGGTGTTGGCGGTGAGCTGCCGGACGCCGTCGGCGTCCAGGTCGCCGGAGACGGAGCGGAACTCCATCCGGTCGACGTAGCCGAACACCTCGGCGTCCGCGGACGTGCCGGCGAGTCCGAAGGACGATCCGGCGGGCAGGGAGACGACGGCTTCGATGGGGCTGATGGTCGGCATGTTGCCCATGCCGCCGGAGACCACCCGGCCGTTGATGCGGACCGTGCCGCCGACGATGCTCATGTTGCCGACGCTCTGAATCACCGTGCCGCGGTTGCCTCGCACGATCACACCGTTCGGCATCTCCGGCACCTCGATGCCGAGCACCTGGCCGTTCTGCTCGCTGCGGGCCCGGTTGACCGCGTCGGCCGCGGGCCCCGTGCTGTCGTCGGTACGCAGCGTCACGCGGGCGGTGATCAGGCTCTCGATGATCTGAACGCGAACGCTGCCGACCGGCAGCGACAGGCCCAGCACGATCGGGCCGGAGGTCTTGGAGTCAAAGGTGCGCTCGGTCATGGGGTTGCTCCCAGGTCGTTGGAGTGGGACACGAAGTGCGCGAAGAGCGGGACGGCCGCGGCAGTGAAGTGGTGAGACGGCGCCGTCCCGCAGCGCCCCGGCCGGGAGTCGAACCAGGCCTACGACCATCGGGGCGGTTTGGGGGCGGGCGGGTCGACGGCATGAAGCGCCAGGTCAGGCCCGCCCGCAGGATCAAGTGCGCGGGTCGTGCTCCGCGCGGACCGCCTTCTTGGTGCTGAGGACAGGCGGTAGATCCTCGGTCCACTGTTCAGTTCTCAATGTGCGATCAGCGCGGGGCCCGTGGCGCGCGGCAGAAGCCGCCTTCCGACCACCGCAAGCGGTAGCCATACGGGCAATCCCGAGCCATTCGTGCAGCTCAAGCGGTTGTCGCCCCGAGGTTCGGGATGACCGCTCGTCGACTAGCTTGCACTAGTCTGCTGTGGTGCACAACCCCTGTGAGTGATGCGCCCTAGTTCGCTGTGGTGGGTACGCTCAGAGCATGACTGTCACAGGAGGGCCAAAGCCGAAAGCGGCGCAGGTCGCGGACGCACTTCGCGACGACATCAAGAAGATGAAGCCGGGGGAGAAGCTCCCGTCACAGCGCGAGTTGATGGACCGGTTCGGCTTCGCGAGCCAGACCATCCAAAACGGCTTGGCCGCACTCCGAGCCGAAGGGCTCATCGTCTCGGCCGGGAACCTCGGCAACTTCGTCAGCGACGGGGCTGCCCCCACCAGCGACGTGCGCGACGACATCAAGGAAATCCGCTCCCAGATTCAGGCGTTGGCTGAACGGGTCGCAGCGCTCGAAGAGCGTTCCGCCCCGGGTGGTGCGTGATCTGCAACCAGCATGCGAGGAACAGAAGGTGTGACGTAAGTGACAGCCAGGGGACGGCGGAGCGGAGGTGGGGACATGTCCAGTGACACCCCTGTGTCCCCTTCCCTGTCCCCCCGGCGCGCGGGTGAGACTCGGAGTAGGCACTCGGAGGAGGGCACATGACCGACGACAGGCCCGCATGGGCGCGGCGCATCGCTGCCGAACGAATGGCGCGCGACTGGTCGCAGCGTCAGGCAGTGAGGGCACTGCGGGCGCACGCTCCCACGGAGCTGCCCGCGGAAGACAGCATGATTCGCCAGTGGAAGCGCTGGGAGTCAGGCCAGATGCCGAACGACTTCTACCAACCGATCATCGCGGCCCTCTTCGGCACCGTGACGCACGCGCTCTTCCCGGCGCCCTCACGTCGGGATGGAGACAGGGAGATCTTGGCAGCGTCCGGCATGGAGACGCTGGAGATCGTGAGCCGCCTCAACCGGTCTGACGTCGACAACGCCACGCTTGACGCCCTGCGGATCACGTTGGATCGGCTCGCCTCTGAGTACCCGTTCATGCCGAGCGAACAGCTCCTCATCGAGGGGCGGCAGTGGCTCCGCCGCGTCGTCGAGCTTCACACGAAGAGCCTCACGCTCGCGCAGCACCGCGAGGTGCTCGCACTGTCTGGTTGGCTCGCGCTACTCGTCGGCTGTGTCGAGTACGACACGGGCGCACGCCACGCGGCTGAGTCGACGCGACAGGCGGCGCTCTCGCTCGCGACCGAAGCGGACCATGCGGAAGTCGCCGGGTGGGCGCACGAGATGCGGGCATGGTTCGCCCTCACGACCGGCGACTATCGCGGCGTCATCGCGGCGGCGCAGGCCGGAGCCGAGACGGCACAGCACCACGGCGTGGCCGTGCAGCTCGCAGCCCAGGAAGCCAAGGCGTGGGCTCGGATCGGGGACCGCCGGCAAGTCGAGGTGGCCTTGGACAAGGGGCGGCGGTTGCTCGAAGGAATGCCGTACCCCGAGAACCTGGACAACCACTTCGTGGTTGACCCAGCCAAGTTCGACTTCTACGCGATGGACTGTTACCGCCTGGTCGGCGAAGACAAGCTTGCGCGCACGCTCGCCGAAGAGGTGCTGAGGGCGGGAACCGACTTCGACGGCACCGAGCGATCACCGATGCGCAACGCGGAAGCGCGGGTCACGCTCGGAGTCACGGCGGCGCGTGAGGGCGACTTGGAGCAGGCCCTCATCATGGGTGACCGAGCTCTCGAAGGAGACCGTCAGTCTGTCCCGTCGCTCATCATGACCAGCCGCGAACTCGCTGCCGAGATGAGGCGCCGGTACAGCTCAGAGCCTGCGGCGCAGGACTACCTGGCACGGCTTCACTCGCTCGCTGAACAAAAGCCAGGATTTATGCCTCGCTAGTTCACATTCCACTGTCGCAGAAGAAATGTGGGCCCGCTCCGCGAGCGGGCCCACATTTATAAGGCTTTGAGGCGTGCGACACGCTGACGACGCTCACCTAGACTAATCACATTGGCATCTTTTTTCGGAGCCGGATTAGCAGCATTTTCGGGGGCAAGCGACCTCATTAGGACAGGATGAATACCCAGGTCCTCTGATGCTTGGAGAACAGCGGGTGGCTCGTTGTAGCGGCGAGCCAACATTGCTCTCATCAACGATGGCTGCTCAGGATGGACAGCAACAGGCTCATTAGTGCGCCACCCGCGAGCACCAATCTGCTTATATAGGCTTTCCCTGCGATCATTATCAACGTATCCGAGGTCGTAAGCTCGCTGGATCAGCGCCTGGATAGAGACACCCCAACGCTTCTTAAGTGCAGCGAAGTCTCGAAGCATTAGAGGACCGGAGAACGCCTCGTCAGCCCGCACACGGGGGAGCAAGAAGGCTCCAGCGAACCGATGAGCTTCCGCCTCCGCCTCCTTCGGGGAAAGCCCTGCTCTCCTTGCCGGGTGCAACACCAGATGACCGAGCTCATGAGCCACTGTGAATCTCTGCCGATCGCCACTGCCAGCCGAAAAGTAGCTGATGAGCGATGGCTCTGCCTGACCCCGCCAGCAGGAGACTCCCGAGTGCCCGACAACGATATCTTCCCCGTGCCCCTGAGCGTCGACAAGCACAAGGGGTACGACGGGAATTCCCGCTCGCTCACAGGATCGGATAACGTGCCCAAGAACACCATCCTGGGCAATACCCAACGCATCTCGCGTTGCAGAGGCAAGGTCCTCAATGGCGTCAGGAGAGATTTTCCCCTCTGCCCTAGGCAAAGTTGTTCGGCGCACCCGCGTCTCGGTGAGGAGTCGTGCCGCAACCCGATAAGCCTCACGAACAGTCGCTTCGACCCGACCAACCTCACGAACTGATGCGCTTGCCTTCTTACGGAACAGAAGGGTGTCAGTCGGCAGGTCAGTCGGGTCGACATCGAAGAATGAGCGTGGTGTTCCCGTTGCCTCAGCGATCCGCCCCAACAGGTCGTCAGTGACACCCTTGGTGCCCTTCTGGATCTGCGAGATCATCGGCTGAGACACGCCTGCGGCCTGTGCCAACTCCCCCTGGGTCAACCCCATGAGGAGCCGGAGCGTCCGGATCCGCTCCGCAGGATCATGCACCACTTCCTTCACCCTCTTCGCGCTCGTCTTCGTCGAACTCGAAGGGCAGCACAATGCCCTTGTCGTCCGGCACGAACTCCCAGTCCGTGAACGCTTCAGTCTCACGCGGCAGCTCGAAATCGAGGTCGAACTTCGGCGGCCGACCGGGCTTCCATTCCCCGATCGGACGCACGATGCGCACAGAGATCTCCCCACCCTCTTCGCGGGGTGACAGCCAAACGGCCAGGAGGTTGCTCGCTTCGACACCGAACAGGTCAACCGCTCGATTGTAGTAGTAGCTGATGCGAGCCTTGTTCCGCCCCGGGGCAGGGACCAGGTCGTAGGGCGTTGCATGCAGGATGCGCAGAGTGAGCATGCCGTTGCGCAGGTGGAACCGCCCGCTGGAACCGTTGATCGGCTCCCACCCACCGAGGTGCTTCCGATCACCGTGGAGACGCTCCACGTACCGACGCGCATGGTCCCGCGCGAGGTCGGTTCGCCCCTTCGAGTACCCGTCTCCCACCATGCCGTGCTCGTCGAAGTGCGCGTGCGCGGCGGTGTAGCCGTCGTCAAGCGCAGCGTAGAGAGGTTCGGAGAGGCCCTCGGTTGCGGCCGTGATGAATGACGCGTCTTCAGGTGTGAGCATAGCGGTTATTTTATAACCGCCGATCACACACCTGCAACGACCTTGGGCCGCGTGGCCCAGGAAAGTTGGCGGGGAGAGTGCTGAAGACAGACCGTGCGGGAGAGGGCCCTTGAAGCGCGCAGCGGGGGGCCAAACAGGGGGCCAAACGGTGCGACCGAACCTAGACCGCCCCGGACGCTAGTGGACGATGCCGGAGCCGAGATGGGCACGCCAGTGCCCCCATAGCAAGGTCGCGAGGGGCCCCATCGCGTTCGGGACGAAGAGGTCGTGGGTTCAAATCCCGCCACCCCGACGCTGGTCAGAAGCCACTGGGTAATTTGCCCAGTGGCTTCTTTCGCGCCCGGGGGCACCGGCTCGTGCGACTGCGCCTACTACGTCGAGGTCGCGCACTTCATGCCCGGTCTTCCGCTTCCCAAGCACACCACGCGAGCGCGGTGGTGTCCGGGCGCCGTCTGGGAGTCGACCCGCTCCCCAAGCCCCTTCGAAACCACCGCACCCCAACGCCACTACGATCGCCGGTCATGGACTGGCTGGAGCGCACCGCGAAGCTGAGGCAGTGGAGCAGAAGCGGGACCCGCGCTCCGCACAAGCCACTGTTGTTCCTGTACGCGCTCGGCCGGTTCCAGCAGGATGCCGCCGGCGAACTGCGGTACAGCGCCGTGGAGAACGACCTCAGCCGGTTGCTGGCCGAGTACGGACCGCCCATGCCACTGGTAAGGAGTGTGATACCAGGAGTATGGTCGCTTGTATGGCGACCAAGAAGGTGACCGTGACAATTCCCGAGGACCTCCTGGACGAGATCCGCGCGGAAGCGGCAGAGCGGGGCCTGTCGGCGTACGTCGCCGAAGCGCTGCGCTTCAAACTCGACCGGGACCGGCTCCGGGAACTGATCGACTGGCTGCAGGAAGAGCACGGTCCCGTCACCGAGGACGAGCATGCGGCAGCGCTAGACGCGTTGGAGGAACTCGACGCCGAACACGAGCGGCGTCGAACCGCCGGAAAGCATAACGCCGGAGAGGCTGCGTGAAGCAGCGGGCTGGTGAGCATGGACAGCGGCCCCTTCGTGTCTTCGTACTGGACTGTGAAGCCCTGTCCCTGGCGGTCCGCGGCGACCGGAAGATGATCGCCTGGCTGGACCTGGCGGCACGAGGGGAAGCCGAGGTGGTGACGTCCCCGATGACACTGGTCGAGGCGTACGACGGCAGAACGACCGAGCAGCGCTGGGACTGGGTACTGTCCCGGCTCCAGGTCGTCGACATCGGGAAGGACGAAGCCCGCCAGGCGCGTCGACTCCTGGCCGACGCCAAGTTGCACGGCCACAAGTACGCGATCGACGCCGTGCTCGCCGTCATCGCGCGACAGCAGCAGGGGCAGGTCACCGTCTTCACCTCGGACGTCGACGACCTGGAGAAGCTGGTCCCGGACACGATCGTCGTCAAAAAGGTGTGACCCGACCCGCGCCTCTCCGGCGCCCACACCAGGCTGACTCTTCTCCAGCACCATCCAGGCAGCAGACTTGGGAGCCATCGGGGAGCCACCTGCTCCCGCGAAACGGCTGGTATTACTGGGGCATGCAGGAAGAGATTGCACGCTCCGCGATCGACACGTTCATCTCCGCGTTCAACGCCTCGGACGACAGCTATGTGACTGCCCTGCTCTCCCAGGCTCTGACCTCGGACGTGGTCCTCTGGGGACCGTTGGGTCGCAGCGAAGGAATCGCGGCGGTCGAGCGTTTCGTGCTGGACATCCGGCGCCACCCGGCGGGGACCGGCACGATGGTGCGCTGCTCGGCGGTCGACATGCCTGACGAATGGGCCCGGTACCAGTGGGTGTTCACCACGCCGGACGGAGGTCCCGCCCTGGCGGGAACAGACGTCGTCCATCTGCGGCGGAGCCTCATCGACCAGGTCATCGTCTTCGCGGGGGACATCGAAGCGTCCGCCTCCTGAGACATTCCGCTGTCGCTGTCCTTCTCGCCGCGCTCGCCGTCGGCGACATGCCCTCTGGCTGTGGCTGTGCTTCACCGCGTTCGGCACCTCACGGAAGGGGCGCACCACGGCCAACTCGTCGATGATCGGGACGAGTTCAAGCATCATTCGCTGGCCTACGATCGGCTGCGGGCGGAGGCCCTTCCCCCACTCATGTCACTCGACACGATCCGATCCGTGCCGGAGGACAACCGCCGTGGCTCGAATCTCCCGTCATAGGGCCCGCACGGTCCGGCGCTGTGTTTCGAAGCCGCCGCCTGGGCCGCCTTCATAGGCGAGTTGAAGGCTGACGACCACCGTCGCTGAGTCCGCCGGGCGCTGGTCGCCGTCCATGTCCCGGGCACGCCGGACCCCCGTCCGCGAGGCCCCGGCAGGCCGCCGGCCTCCTCAAAGAACCGGGGGAAAGAACTACCCGCCCACCCACCCTCCTCGGCCGCGAAGGCCTCGTCACCCGTCCGAGTGACTGGCTTGCAGACGCGGGATGCGGGCGGTTACGTTCGCCGCGACAACCGCACACAGACATCGGCCCCCGGCCGGGACGGCAATCCCGATCGAGGGCCTGACCGATCAGGAAGCGAACCCTTCCCGATGGCTGACTCGCAGTCTAACGCGCCCCTGCGCGCCGACGCCGGAGCACCGACCTCCGGTGTGATCCACGTCCGCACCCGCCTCACCGCCGACTTCACCGTGATCTCCAACGCCCTCGCGCAACGGCGCGGCAGCGCGGTCACGGTCGGTGTCGCGGCGTACATCGCCTCCGTGCCCGACAACTCCTCCGTGACCATCGCCGCCCTGTGCGACCACTTCAGCGAGGGCGAGATCCTTATCTCGCGGGCCCTCAGAGAACTGGAGGAGGCCGGGTACCTGGAGCGTCGACGCGAGCGGACGCCGACCGGGCAGGTCCGTACCCGCACGTACTTCTACGACGTTCCCGGCGGCGAGCCCGAACCCGACCCGGAGAACCCGTCCAGGCGGTCCCCATCGCGTCGACCCCGCAAGCGGCCCACCACTCCCGCGCTCACGCCCGCACCAGCGACCGGGCAGAAAGCGGCGCAAACCCCCGCCCCGGCGAAGACGGAGACGGAGACGGAGACACCGGTCCAGGTCCACCACGCCGACCTCGACCCCAAAGCCGTCGCCGTGCTCGCCGCCCTGCGCCGGGTCGACCCCCGCCTTGTCCTCTCCGAGCAGGATGCCGCCCGCCTCGCTCCGGGCGTCAGCCGTTGGCTCACGGCGGGCCTCCTGCCCACCCAGATCACGGACCACCTCACCGCAGGCCTTCCCGACCGGCTCCTGACCCGCCCGGCCGGCATCCTCGCCTACCGGCTCAAGGCGACTCCCCTGCACCACGCACCGGCCGGAAGCACAGCACCTCCGGAAGCTCCGGCCATCGCACCCATGCAGAACTGCGACGGTTGCGACCGGGGATTCCGCTCACCGGCGCCCGGCATCTGCCGCGACTGCCGCCGTCAGCAGGCGGTTGGCCAGCGGGGTCGGAGTCCCGAAGTCGAGGCTCAGGTTGGAGACCGAGTAGATGCCGCGTAGGGACAGGTCACGCGTCGCGAACATGCCGTTGGCGTAGCCGAGGTCGTGACCGGTCTTGCCCCAGAGGAGGCCCCCGTTGGGCAGCGGGGTGGACATGAGGGCGGCGCCGAAGCATGCCACCTTCTGGCAACTGGTGCCGATGAACGGGACGGGCTTGCCGTCGTCGCCCTTGGGCAGCGTGAACATCTCGTCAAGTTGCCCGGGGGGCAGTAGGCGGCCCTGGAACAGGGCGGTGATGAAGCGGTCCAGATCAGCCGGGGTGGAGATCATGTTGGACGGGTCGCCGCCCTGCTCGCTGACGTCCACCGCCCTCCCGTGGCTGTCGGTCACGTATCCGTGGAGGTAGGGCCGGGGCATGACGGGGTCGTCTTCGGGCACCGAGGTCTGTTCGAGTCGCAGCGGCCTGAGGATGCGTTTGGTGACCTCCTCCTTGAAGGAGTGGCCGGCGATCTGTTCGATGAGCCTGCCCGCTATCCGGAAACCGAGGGAGTTGTACTCCTGCTCGGTTCCGGGCGCGAAGTGCGGACCGGGCCAAGGGCGGTGGGCGGGGCGCAGGGTGCTCCGGATGATCTCGTCGAAGGTGCGGTACTCGTAGCGGTTGATGATCGTTTCGTCGGCGCTCGGTGCGGGCTTGCCCTCGTCCACGTCCGGAAGCCCGCTGGTGTAGTTGACGAGTTCGCGGACGGTGATCGGCTGGAAGGTGTGCGGGAGCAGACCGGGCATGTACTGCTGAACGGTCCGGTTCAGGTCGAGCCGGCCTTCGGCGGCGAGTTGCAGGACGACGGTGGTCTCGAAGACCTTCGAGATGCTGCCGACGTGGAAGTGCGCGTTCGCCGGGATTTTCCGCCCGGTCTGGCTGTCGACGGTCGACCCCTTCCACAACTGGCCCGGCTCACCGACTCTGGCGATCGCACCGGAGGCACCGTCGGTCGGCCGGGTCTCGATGGCGGCTTGGAGCGCGGGCGGGTCCAGCGACGGTAATACGTTTGTGATGTCGGGACGAGCGTCACTCACGGCGAGAGCCTGCGCGGTAGAACCGGCACCGATGCCGATGCCGAGGAGAGCGGAACCGACGAGGCCCAGGGCGGTGGCGCGGCGAGCCAGCATCTTCATCTGAGACTCCGTGAGATTCGTTGCGGAGATGGGAGATTGGTCTGTGTCGACCCGATCAATCCTGCTCGGCCGCCGACCGACCAGGCATCGGGATCAACCCTGATCCGACCCTGAGCTCACCCCGAGTCGACCCTCGACCACCGCTACCGCCGACCGGCTCTCGTCGCCCACAGCAGCACCAGCGCCAGTGCCTGGATGACGACCACCGTCGTGATCAGGGCCGGGATCGAGTAGCCGTACAGGCCGCCCGTCAGGGCGCCGCCGGTCAGGCTTGCCGCGCCGATCACGCCGGCGAACAGGCCGTAGGCCGTGGCTCGGCGGCCGCTGGGGACCAGGTCGGCGACCGTGGCGCGGAGGGTGGATTCCTGGATGCCCATGGCGGCGCCCCAGACGAGGGAACCGGCCACCGCTACGGCGAGGGTGTTGGTGAAGGCCAGGGCGGCGACGGCCGCAGTGAGGAGGGGGAGGGCGATCAGGACGCGGGGGCCGTGGTGGTCGTAGAGCCAGCCGGTGGCCAGGGCGGCGAGGGCGTCGACGGCCATCGCGGCCGCGTACAGGACGGGGACCCAGGCGGCGGTCAGCAGGTGCCGTTCGACCAGGTGGTAGGAGAGGACGCCGAAGGTGGCGAAGCCGGTCGTCGTGGCGGCCGTGAAGGCGGCGTAGGTCCAGAAGGCTCTGGGGAGGGGGGTGGGGTGGGGCGGCTCCTGGGTGGGCGGGACCGCACCGGTCACCTCGCGTTCGTAGGTCTCCGGGTCGGGGACTCGGGACTTCAGCCAGAACAGGAGGAGCAGGACGGCTGCTCCCGGGGCGGCCAGTACGCCCAGGGCGGCGGCGTAGTCGTTGCCGGTCAGGGCCAGGACGCCGGCCACCACCAGGGGGCCGACCAGGGCTCCGATCTGGTCCATCGCCTCGTGGACGGCGAAGCCGCGGCCCCGTCCGGTGGCAGCCGTGGCGTGCGAGAGCAGCGTGTCCTTCGCCGGGGAGCGCACCGCCTTGCCGACCCGTTCGGCGACCACCAGCGCGCACGCCGCCCACAGCACGCCCACCACGCCGAGCAGCGGTACGGACACGACGGTGAGGGCGTACCCGGCGATCGCCAGCCCCCAGAAGCGACGTGTCCGGTCCGCCAGCGGGCCCGACACGAGCCGCAGCCCCAGGGCGGCCGCCTCGCCGGCACCGGTGACCACGCCGACGACCAGGGCGGACGCGCCCAGTGACGCCAGCAGCGGGCCGGTGATCGAGCGGGCACCCTCGTACACGAAGTCGGCGAGCAGGCTGACCGTGCCGAACCAGACGACGAACCGCCACGGTCCCATCGCCGTCGGCCGTCCGCCCGTGCCGGGCCCCTTCCCGTCGTCCACAGCGCCTCCGTCAAGGTGGCGTAATCACGCCGCCGGTGTCAGCCTAGCGGGGGCGTCTGGGGTCAGAGTGCCGTCACTCTGGCGCGTGGCCTGCGGGGGGATCGAGGGCCGGTTCCTGGTGCGGGGCGCAGGATGATGCGGGCGTCGAGGCCGCCGCCCGGTGCGGTGTCCAGGGTGATCTCGCCGCCGGAGGCGCGGACGAGATGGCGGACGATGGGCAGGCCGAGGCCGGTGCCGTCGTGGTGGGAGGTGGACGCCCGCCAGAAGCGGTCGAAGGCACGGGCGCGGTCGGTCTCGGACATGCCCGGTCCCTGGTCGACGACGTGCAGTTCGGGGCCCGGCGCGCGGGCCAGGACGATGGTGGTGCCGGGCGGGGAGACCCGCAGGGCGTTGGCGAGCAGGTTGTCGACGATCTGCTCCAACGCCCCCGGGATCGCCCAGACCCGGCCGGCGGCCGGCCCGGTGACGGCGAGGGCGACGTGCTGTTCGGCCGCGAGCGGCTCCCACATGGTGGCCCGTTCGGCGAGCACGGCGTCCAGGTCGACCGGTTCGGCCGTGGTGGCGCTGTTCTCCAGGCGGGCCAGCGCGAGCAGCCCCTGCACCATGCGGCCGAGGCGTTCGACCTCGCCGATGCTCTCCTCCAGGCTGGCGTGGGCGCGCGGGTCGAGGTAGGGCTCGAAGTTCTCCAGGCGCAGGCGCAGGCCGGTCAGCGGGGTCTTCAGCTGGTGGGAGGCCTCGGCGGCGAAGGCGTGCTGCGCCTGGAGCAGGTGCTGGAGCCGGGTGGCCGTACGGGTGAACGAGGCTGCCAGGCGGCGCAGTTCGGGCGGGCCGATGGTGTCGTCCGGCGGGCTCGCCAGCCGGCCGTCGGCGAGCTCGGCGGTGGCGGCCTCCAGGGTGCGCAGCGGGCGGGTGATCCAACGGGCGAGCGTGAAGGCGACCAGCGCGACCGCGACGAGGACGCAGACGCCGGCGAGTGCCAGGGCGCCCCAGACGCGGTGCACCCGGGCGGTGACCTCGGCCATGGGGTACGTCAGTCGCAGGGCGGCGCGCACGGTCGTACCGGAGGCGCCGGGCATGGTCGCCGACAGCGCCTCGGCGCCGGTGGCCACGGTGGGCCGGTTGCGCAGGGCGCGGGCGACGTCCGGCTCGGCGGACAGGTCCGTGCCGGTGGTACGGCCCCCGGAGTCGGCGAGGACGACGCCCCGGCGGTCGGTGACGACGACCCGGCCGCCGGTGCGGGTGGCGTAGTCGCCGACCACGTCGGGCAGCGCGGCGAGGTCGCCCTGCTCGATCTTCTCCTCGGTGACCTCGGCGAGCATCGAGGCGTCGCGCTCGACGCCGCGCGTGGCGCGGGTGACCTCGCCGCGGGCGTAGATCCAGCCGAGCGGGATCTCCAGGCCGGCCAGCACGAGGAGGGCCAGGCCGAGGTAGCTCAGCAGCAGGCGGCGGGTCATCCGGTCCCCTCGGGTCCGGTGTCCGGACCGGGGACGGTGAGGCGGAAGCCGACGCCGCGGGCCGTGGTGATCCAGGCGGGGTCGCCGAGTTTGCGGCGCAGGGCGGCGACATGGGCGTCGAGGGTCTTGGTGGGGCCGAAGAAGTGCGGGTCCCACACCGTGTCCATGATCTGCTGGCGGGAGTACACGGCCTCGGGGTCCTGGGCGAGGTAGGCGAGCAGGTCGAACTCCCGCGGTGTCAGGGCCAGTTCGTGGCCGTCGAGGTGGACCTGGCGGGTCCGGCGGTTGATCTCCAGCGGGCCCAGCCGCTGCGCGGGAGCGGGCGGTCTCGCGGCCTGAACGGGTGCCTCCGGGTGCTCGGACCCGGTGTAGGGCAGGGCGCTGGTGCGCCGGGTGACCGCGCGGATACGGGCCACCAACTCCCGTACGCCGAAGGGCTTGGCGAGGTAGTCGTCGGCGCCGAGTTCGAGGCCGACGATGCGGTCGGCCTCCTCGCCGCGCGCGGTGATCATGATGATGGGGACGGCGGAACGGGCGCGCAGGCTGCGGCAGACGTCCAGGCCGTCCATGTCCGGCAGGCCGAGGTCGAGCAGCACCATGTCCGGGGAGCCGGTCGCGTCGGCCAGGCCCGCGGCGCCGGAACGGACGTGGTCCACGGTGAAGCCGTAACGCCCCAGTCCCTCGGTGAGCGGGCCGGCGATGCGGTCGTCGTCTTCGATGAGCAGCAGACGCATGGCGCCAGGCTCGCACAGCTGTGCCACATGGGTCGGGGTGTTCATGAGAAGCCGCCTGGGGCTGAGGAGCTCACGGTCGCGACCGGGGGTGCGGAGGGGTGGTCAGTGGTCGTCGGCGCCCTTGCCGTCGTCGCGGGCCCGGTCGTCGCGCGCCCGGTGCTCGTCGTCGTGACGGTCGTCGGGGACGGTGCTGGTCGGCGTCGGTGCGACGGTCACGCCCGTGTTCGGGGGCGGTGAGGCGGTGGGCGGCAGGGGGTCGGTGGACGGGGGCTTCGGCGCCGGCACCTTGGCGGTGCCGGCGGGGCGCGGGTCGGAGGTGACCGTGCTGCTGACCGCCGACAGGGCGAAGCCGAAGCCGCCGAGCGCCACCAGCGCTGCGGCGACCGCGAGGACCGGCCGGTACGGGAGGAGCGGCCCGTGTCGCAGGGCCGCCCGTTTCCGGCCGCTCGGCTCACCGGAGCCACCCGACTCGCCCGACCGGGGCACGGATTCATCCGGCTCGACGCGCGGCGGCGTCTCCGCGGCGGACCACGGTTCGGTGGCGGGCGGTGTGGTGGGGTAGTCGAAGGCGTCCTCGTCGAAGCGGCCTCCGTAACCGTCCTCCTCCCGACTGCTCTGCCCTCGGCGCCGATCCGGATCGGTCGGCATCGGGTCGTCCCTTCGGCGGTCGTTCGTTCGACGGTCAGCCGGCGTTCTTGCCCTCCTCCGTGCCCTCCTGCTTGGTGCCGGTGACGGTGTAGGACTTGTCGAGGTACACCTCCACCGACGTGCCGTCGGCCTTCTTGACCTCGACGGCGTACATGCCGGGCTTCTCGGCGTCCTCCTCGGACTTCACGACCGTGCCCGGGTACTTCGCCAGTGCCGCGGCCTCCGCCTTCTGCTTGATGTCACCGGTCAGCGGCGGCTCCTTCTTCTTGTCGGCGTCCTGGCCTGCGCCCGCGGCCTGCGCACCGCCGGCGTTCTCGGCCTGCTGGGTGTCCGCGGCCTTCGAGGCACCGGACCCGGAGTCGGAGCCGCCGCCGCACGCGGTCAGCGCGAACAGCAGGGCGGCGGCGGGAGCGGCGGCGGCCAGGGCACGGCGGGGCAGAACACGCATCGGGTCGTCTCCAGACACTGGGGAGTTCGGAGGTCCGGGGAGCCGGACTTCCGGGGGACGACGACGAATCTAGGGAGCCGACCTCAAGAGCCCGCCCAGCAGAAGGAGAGAGCGGGACCAGCAGACGGCCAATCTTTCGCCACCGCCACCGGAGACTCAGCTCCGCTCCCCCGCCTCCCTGATCGCCGCCTCCACCGCCCCCAACCGTTCCGCCAGCAGGCCGAGGGCCGCGACCGCGCGGGCGAGCGCGTCGGTGTCCGGGCCGCCGAGGGCCTGGGTGCGGACGTACGTGTTCCGCACCTCCCGCCAGCGGTCCGCCTGTTCCGACGTCAACCTGCCCCGCATCTCCGCCAGTTTGAGCAGGTTCGCCTCCGCGCCCGTCGCCAACGTCTGGGCCTCGGCGCGGTAGTGGTCGTCCACGAGGGCCGCCAGTTCCTCGGCGTTCATGGCGGGGCGGATGCGCTGGGCGATGCGGTTCAGGTTGCGGTAGGAGCCCTGGAGGCGGAAGGGCGGCTCGGTGCGGTCGCTGTCCGAGCGGCCCGCGGAGTCCCGGTACGCCGCGTTCACGGCGAGCACCGTGTCGCGGGCCGCGAGGAGATGGCGCAGGACCGCGAGGATCTGGGTGAGTTCGGCGGGGACGTAGGGGTGGGTGAGGCGGTCCGGGCGGGCCGTGGGATCGCCCTCGGCGAGGCGGATCAGCAGGTCCAGGTCGGTGCGGTCGCGGCCCGCGAGGGGGGCCAGGACCGGGTTGGCGGTCAGCGCGTTCTCGACGAAGCTGACGGCGAACTGCTCGCCCTTGCCCGCCAGTACGTCGCCCAGGTTCCAGACGTCGGCGCGGTTGGCCAGCATGTCGGGGACGTGGAAGCCGGTGCCGGACTCGGTGTACGGGTTGCCGGCGAGGCAGACGGCGAAGCGTTTGCCGCGCAGGTCGTAGGTGTGGGGTTCGCCCGACCTGACGCCCTCCACCCGGCGCGTGCTGTCGCACAACGGGACGAACTTCTGCAGGAGTTCGGGGTTGGTGTGCTGGATGTCGTCCAGGTACAGGAGGGTGTTGTTGCCCGCGGCCAGGGCGAAGTTGATCTTCTCCACCTCCTGGCGGGCGGTGGCGTTCGGGGCCTCGGCCGGGTCCAGGGAGGTGACCGAGCGGCCGAGCGCCGGGCCGTCGGCCTTCACCAGGAGGAGGCCGAGGCGGTCGGCGACGTACTCCATGAGGGTCGTCTTGCCGTAGCCCGGCGGGGAGAGGAGCAGGAGCAGGCCGCCGGTCGCGGGGTGGCCCTCCGGGCCGGTCGTGCCGAGCTGTTTGGCGAGGCTGTCGCCGATCAGGGGCAGGTGGACCTCGTCGACCAGGCGGTTGCGGACGAACGTCGTCATCACCCGCGGACGGTGGTCGTCCAGGCGTATGCGGGTGCGTTCGGCGGTCAGCAGGGCGGCCCGGCGACGCTGGTAGGCGCGGTGGGCGGGGACGGAGCGGGTTCTGAATTCCTCGGTGCGGGCCAGGAATTCGTCGATGCGGAGGGTGAGGCGGCCGGCGGTGACGCGGGGGTGCGTGCCGAGGAGCCCGTCGACCGTCGCGGTCAGCGGGGCGTGCGAGGTGTAGCGCGGCAGACCGGGGCAGAGTTCGGCGGCCACCGCCTCCGCCAGGTCGCCGGGGGCCAGGTCCGAGGCTCCGCTCGCGGTGGCGTAGGCGGACAGCCAGGCCTCCACCAGTTGGGTGCGGGCGGCCGGGTCGTCGAGGGTGGCGAGATCGTCGTCGTAGGCGGAGATTCCGGCCGTGCGGCGGAACTTGTCGAGGAACTCGCGGGTGCCCGCGTTGATCACGAAGCCGTCCGGGTCGGTGGTCAGCTCCTCGAAGAGGTACGCCGCCGCCCCGGACGCCACCTTGTCATCGTCCGTCGGTGCGGAGTCGGCGGTGCTGATCGCCGTCGCGAGTTCGGCGAGGAAGTCGCCGACGGCGGGCGGGAGTCCGAACGTCTCCCTCGCCCGGGACAGCGAACGGGCGCGGCGGGTCCAGGTCTGGCGGGTGTCGGCCGTGGTGCCGTGCGTCCAGAAGAGCTGGGCGGCCGCGCGGGCGGCGGGTCGGTGGCGCAGGGGGCCGGCGGAGGCGTGCAGGCGCAGCAGGGCGGTGAGGAGGGCGGTCGCGTCGTGGTCGTGGACGCCGCGTTCGTAGCCCTCGTCGTACGAGTCCTCGGCCGCGCGGCGGACCAGGGGTGCGAGGTCCGTGCCGGTCAGGGCGGCGGGGCCGTGTTCGTGCAGGAGGCGGGCGGCGAGGTGTTCGGCGCGGTAGACCTCGGGGGACTCCGAGGGCAGCGGGCGGTCCCAGTGGGGGCGGGTGGCGGCGAAGTCGGGGTCGGTGACCGGGGCCCGGTAGTCGGTGCCGGTGACGGCGAAGGCCAGGCCGTCGGTGCCGTCCGGGACCAGGGTGAGGGCCGGGGGCTCGGTGTTGACGGCGAAGCGGTGGCGGCCCAGGCGCAGGGTGCGGCCGGCGTCGGCGTACAGGTCGGTGCGGTCGCGCAGTGCGCGGGCGGCCTCCTGGCGGGCGGCGGCGAGACGTCCCGCCAGTTCCTCGGCACGGGCCTGGTCCCCGAGGGCGCGCAGGGCGTCGGCGGTGCGGTGGACCTTGGCGACCAGGGGGTCGGAGGCGAAGTACGCGCCGATCGCGTCGGCGTCCGCGAGGGTGGCCGCGCGCCGGGTCACCGTCTGAAGGACGCGCTGGGCGGAGACGGCCAACTGCTCGGCGCGGCGGGCGCGTTCGTCGGTGAGGGCCTGTTTGCGGTCGGCGAAGGTCTCGTGGATCCCGGCGCGCTGGTCGGCCAGTCGGACGAGGACGTCGTCGAAGTCGGCGAAGCGGGCCTCGAGGTTCTCCAACCGGACCAGCAGCCGGGTGAGTTGGGTGTCGCAGGCGTCGGGGTCGACGCTCGCGGCGAGCGCGCCGGTGACCGACTGGGCCAGCAGGGCCAGCTCGGCGGCGAACTCCGCCCGGCCTTCGCTGTCCCTCAGTTCCCGGCGGCGGCCCTCCAGCACCGCCCGGGCGCGGTTGACGCCGCCCAGCGCCTCGGCGGCCCGTTCCAGCACGGACGTACGGACGGTGGCGTCGGCGATGTCGAGGTCGGTCACGACGTCGGTGACCGTGCGCAGCTGCTCGGCCAGCTCGTCCAGGCGCACGGCGAGGGGCGCCGCGCTCGCGGCCCTCGTCAGCGCGCCGGCCTCGGTGACCAGGGCGTCGATGTCCGCCCGGTAGCCGGCGAAGGCGTCCTCGCGGGCCAGCGCGGCGACCGTGCGCTGACCGAAGGCGGCGAGGTCCGCCTCGACGTCCACCGCCAGGGCATTGACGCGGGCGGTGTCCGCGTACCGCAGCTCCTTCAGGGTGAGCAACCGGCCCTGCGCCCGGCGTAGTTCGGTCAGGCCGCCGACCCAGCCGGCGGCGTCGCGCGGGGCCTCGCCGCGCAGGCGGCGGACGAGGGCGGTGACCTGGTCGGCCGCCGCCGTCACTTCCTCGGCGGCCAGGCGGGTCAGCTCCTGGACGGTCGCGAACTCGGCCAGCACCTGCTCGGCGGTGTCCCGTACGGCGTCCAAGGGGGCGCGCAGGTCGCCGAGTTCGGGGTCGCCGAGCCAGTGGTGGGTGTCGGCCGCCCGGACACAGGCGGCGACCAGCGCCTCGTACACCTCGGCGGTGGGGGTCATGTCCGCCGCCGCGGCCGTGAGGGACAGACAGTCGGAGATGCCGCGCACGAGGTCGGCGTTGCCGACGCGGGCCAGCGGGCCGGTGCCGGCGGGGCACGCGGCGGCGTACGTGTCGGAGACGTACGGGGAGCTCCACCGCTGCACCGGGTGCACACGCGCGGGGTCGTCAGCGTCCCCGCGCAGGACCACCAGCGCGCCGTCCTCGGACAGCGCCCAGCCGTGGCAGGGCAGCGGGGTCGCCACCTCCGTGCGGACCAGGTTGTACGACAGCAGCAGGGCGCGGCCGCTGACGCGCGCCCGGAAGGCGAACAGGAGGTCCTCGCCGTTCGGCGAACGCACCGTCCGCTCGAACTCCAGGTCACCGCTGTCCACACCGTCGAAGATCTTGTAGGCGCCCGTGGCGAGGCAGTAACCGCCGGGGAAGACGATGCCCTGGTCCTCGGGCAGCCGGCGGCAGGACCGACCGACGCCGTCGAGGCGGACGACTGTCCTGGTCAGCGTGTTGAAGACCAGATGGCGGTGGGTGTCCTCGTTGTAGGGCCGCACGCGCAGCAGGATCAGGGCGCCCACGCGCGCGTGGGCGATCTCCGCGTCGGCGAGGGACTGCAGCGGCTCGTGGACGGGCTCGCTGTGGACGCCGTCGGCGGTCTCGGTGTCGTTCTCGGTCTTCACGGTGAGGGCGCCGCCGGTCGTGCCGACGAACACCTCGCCCTTAACGGAGACGTGTGGATGGCGGCCGAGGACGTGGTCCTCGCGGGTCGTCTGAGTCCAGGTGAAGTCGTGGGCGGGCGGCAGGACGTGGTCGCGTTCGCCGCGCGCGTCCAGGAAGGACACCCGGCCGTCCGTCGCGAGCGCCCAGCGCAGGACGCGGAGGTCGTCCGCCTGCTCGCCGATGCGGAACACCGCCAGCAACCTGCCTTCCACGAGCCGCAGTTGGAGCAGGCGCGCGTCGCGGTAGTAGCGGTGGAGCTCGGTGAACTCCCGCACGAAGGACGGGTCGTCGAGCAGGCCCGGTACCGCGTCCTCGGGCAGGCGGTTCAGGTCGCGGTCGTGGAGGGTGAAGACGTCGGGGACCGTCACCTCGGCGGTGTGGCCCGGGGGTGGGGCGCAACCGAGGAGCAGGGCGTCGCCCACGGCGACGAGGTCGCGGGGCAGCCTGCTGTGCTCGGTGCGCAGCTGGCCGGTGCCGGTGAGCTCCAGCCGTACCGAACCGAACTCCTCGGCGCGACGGGTGTTCAACTCCTCAGCACGGCGGGCGAGTTCGGCGGCCTGGTAGGCGAGGCGGTCGCGCAGCACCTCGTACGTGCCGTCGCGCGGGCCTTCCTGGGAAACGGGCGTACCGGTGTCCGGGCCGGTGGTCATGGATGCCTCTCAGCGGGTCGGAAAGGGACCCGGAGCCGCCGTCCCCTGTGCGGCGGCTCCGGAACCTTCGGCGGGCCGGCAGAGCCCGGCGCGGGCCGTCAGGACCTGACGGTGCCGTTCAGGCCCGTGAGCGGGGTGTCCGCCAGGCCCAGCTCGCCTGCCCGGTCGAGCAGTTGCCGCAGCGCGCCGGCCTCCGTGCCGCCCGTCTTCATGAGCTTCAGCAGCAACGCCGAGACGGTGAGGTTCTGCACGTCGGCCGTGGAGACCGAGCCCAGCACGTGGGCCAGGTCGTCGGTGAAGCTGCCGGTGCCGTCCAGCCAGGGCCGGGCGAGCGCCTGCGCCGTCTCGGAGTTCCGCACGAAGCCGTCGACGCTCTTGCCGAGCCCGACCGCGCCGACCAGCCGGTCGAAGAAGACGGAGTCGCCGCCGACGATGTCGATGTCGGCGTTCTCCAGCCCCGTCGCGAGCACGGTGGCCTGCGCCTCGGCGATCTGCCGCTGCATGTCGAGGCCGGCCAGCCGGACCTCCTTCTCCGCCTGCAGCCGCAGCCGGTACTCCTCGTGGCCGCGGGAGGCGTCGTCGAGCGCGGCCATCGCCGCCGCCTTCTCGGTCAGGCCCTCGGCCTCCGCCTTCAGCTTCTCGCCGATCGCCGTGGCCTCGGCGAGCGCCTTGGCCCGCGCGCCCTCGGCCTCCGCCCGCAGCAGCGCCCCGGTGCCCTCCGCCTCGGCCCGCATCCGCGCCTCGGTGGCCACGGCCTCGGCACGCCCGGCCTTCTCGGTGACCTCGGCCTCCTTGTCGCGGACCTGCACGGCAGCGAGCCCCTCGGCGGCGGCCTCCGCCTGGAGGCCCTCCGCGAGCCGCAGCTTGGCCCGGGCGTCGAGGTCGGCGGACTTGAGCCGGGCCTCGGCGAGCGTGAGTTGCTCGGCGGCGCGGTGCTTGGCCGCGGACTCGGCGGCCTCTGCGGCCTTGATGTCCTTGACCAGCTTCTCCTGCGCCTCGGCCTCCGCGGCGATGATCACCGACTGCCGCCCGCGCTCGGCCTCCTCGACCACCCGCAGCTTCTTGATGGCCTCCTCCTGCTCGGCCACCGTACGGTCCACCGCGATCCGCTCCCGGACCACGTCCGCGACCTCGCGGCGCTCGGCCTCGACCTCCTTGTCCTTGGCTATCTGGGACAGCGAGGTCTCCCGCTCCCGGGCGATGACCTCCAGCAGCCGGTCCTTCTCGATCCGCTCGTTCTCGACGGCGATGACCCGCTCGCGGTTCTTCTGCGCGACGGCGATCTCGCGGGCCTGGTTCTCGCGCTGGACGCCGAGTTGCTCCTCGGTGCGCAGGAACGCCGTCTGCGCGCCCAGGCGTTCCTCCTCCTGCACCTTCGCGGTGGCCGCCTCCTCCTTGGCCCGCAGCGTCTCGACCTCCCTGCGCTGCCTGATCTCGGCCTCGGCCTGGCGGCGTTCCAGTTCCAGGATGGTCTCCCGGGCCTCCACGTCCTGCCGGGTGATCTCCTTCTGCTCGGTGCGCTGGTACTCGTTGGTGCGCACGTGCTCGACCGTCGTCAGCTCGGTGATCTTCCGGATGCCCTGGGCGTCCAGGATGTTCGCCGCGTCCAACTGGGTCAGCGGGGTCTGCTCCAGGAAGTCGATGGCCGCGTCGTCGAGGTGGTAGCCGTTGAGGTCGGTGCCGATGACCTGGATGATCCGGTCCCGGAACTCCTCACGCTTGGTGTAGAGGTCGACGAAGTCCAGCTGTTTGCCGACGGTCTTGAGTGCCTCGGAGAACTTCGCGGCGAAGAAGTCCTGGATCGCCGCCGGGTCGCTCGCGGTGTGCGTGCCGATGGCCTGGGCGACCTTGATGACGTCCTCGACGGTCTTGTTGACCCGGACGAAGAAGCTGATGTGGATGTCGGCGCGGATGTTGTCCCGGCAGATCAGGCCCTCGCGGCCGGTGCGGCGGATCTCGATGGTCTTCACCGAGATGTCCATGTACTCGGCCTTGTGCACCACCGGCAGCACGACCGCCCCGGTGAAGGTGACGTCCACCTTCTTCGTCCGCGAGATGATCAGCGCCCGGCCCTGCTCCACCTTGCGGAACAGCCTGCCGACCACCAGCAGCGAAGCGAGCGCGACGAGCAGGACGACGGCGACGAGCACGCCGATGCCCAGGGTGATGGCGTTCATGACATGAGTCCTCGAGACCTGGAGTGAGTGAGAGGGCCGGGATCAGCCGGAGTGGGGGCGCGGGTCGAGCGCGCTGTCGTAGGGCGCGACCCAGAAGAACTCGCCTGCTTCGTCGTAGGCGTAGAGCAGTGCGGTGCTTCCGCTGGTGAGGGCGTCCCCCGTGCGGCGGGCGTCCTCGCCCGTCTGCCTCACCTGCACCACCGCGCTGGAGCCGTCGGCCGCCCGTACCTCGGCCTGTCCGAAGCCGTCGTCCACCCGTCCCGTGCGGACGGTGCAGACCAGGCCGACGAAGTCCTGCCGGGAGGGGCCGGGCGTGTCCGGGAAGAGGCGGCGCAGGGGCCGTACCAGCAGCCGGGTCGCCCACCAGGCGACGAGCGCCGCGCCGGCCAGCACCGCGAGCCCCAAAGCCATCCGGGCCGGCCCCGACGGGAGGAGCGGGTCCAGCAGCACCGTCGCGCTCAGGCTGACGAACCAGCCGACCGCCGTCAGCAGCGAGAAGGCGACCGTCAGCGGCACGCCGCCCATCCCCCAGGCGTCGACGTGCTGGTGTCCGTGGAAGCCGTGGTGGTCGGCCGCGCCCAGGGCGGTCAGCAGCCAGAAGACGACGACCACGGCGAGGGCCGAGCTGAACAGGACGGTGGGAAACCCCGCGGCGGCCGCGAGAAACGCCCCCATGATGCCCGACCCCCCCGTCCAGGGGCCCCGGTGCCGACTCCTTGCGTTCCACGAGTCGGCACCGGGGCCTTCCGTTGTGCTCCCCTGGGGCTCATGGTGCGCGCGCCGCGCACGCCCGCGCATTGCCGGTTTCCGGCAGTGTTCACTAGGGTTTCGATGCCGGGCACCGCTAAGAAACCGTCACCGGCGCGTCAAGAAAACGGGGGACGAGGTGGCGGAGCACGAGATACCCGACCAGTATCTGGCCGGGTATGCCCAGCTGCTGGCCGACGTCTGCGCCACCGGCCGCCGCCTGACCCGGGACGAACTGGAGCTGCGGCGCGCCCTCGGCGAACAGGCCGCCGAGGCCGGTCACGGGCTGCGCGCCCTGGTCGGCGCCCACCTCGCCGCCACCCGCGAGGCCTGGCCCTGCCCGTCCGGCTCGGCCGACAGCACGCTGGGCGCCGTGCAGCAGGTCGTCGACGCGTTCACCGAGGGCTACGAACGGGCCCAACTGCTCGCCGTACGGCGGGAGGAGGCGGCCCGCCGCGAGTTCATCGACGACCTGCTCTACGGCCGCAGCGACCTGGGCCGGCTCGCCGAGCGCGCGGAACGCTTCGGCCTGCGCCTGTCCCACGCCCACGCCGTCGCGGTCGCCGAGAGCCCCACGGCCTACGACGAGGCGGCGCCGGTCCCGCGCCGCGTGGAACGCTCCCTCAACGCCCGCTTCGGCGAGCGCAACATCCTGTTCACCACCAAGGACGGCCGGATGCTGTGCGTCGCGCCGGGCGACCAGGACGACGTCCTCACCCACTTCGCCAAACAGGCGTACGCCGCCACCGACGGCGGCCGCGTCGCCATCGGTCGCCCGCAGCACGGGGTCGGCGGGATCGTCCAGTCGTACGAGGAAGCCCTCAACACCCTCGAACTGGCCGCGCGGCTCGACCTGGAGGGCCCGGTGCTGCGCGCCGCGGACCTGCTCGTCTACCCCGTCCTCACCCGGGACCGGCAGGCCATGACCGACCTGGTCCAGGACACCCTGGGCCCGCTCACCGCGGCACGCGGCGGCGCCGAGCCCCTGCTGGCCACCCTCACCGCCTACTTCGACGCCGGCTGCGTCTCAGCGGAGGCGGCCCGCCGCCTCTCCCTGAGCGTGCGCGCCCTGACCTACCGCCTGGACCGCATCCACCAGCTCACCGGCGCGAACCCGTCCGACCCGGCCCACCGGTACATGCTGCAGACGGCGGTGATCGGGGCGCGGTTCTTGGGGTGGCCGGGGAGCGGGGTGTGAGCCCCTTCGAGGGTGCCTGGTGCCGCAGCCGGGTAGTTTCCCTTGTCGGACCGGGGGATGATTGAACTCACCGTCTCAGTACGGGAGTTGCTGCAGGAGCCAGGACGCTGTGCGGGCGGGTCGAGGAAGGGCGGAGCTCTGAGCGAGGGGTTCACGGAGCGTGCGCGTTCTGTCGCGCAACCCACTGACGTGGGTGTAGGGGGGGCCGTACCCTGGGTCGGCACCGGCACGCCGAACTCGAGGACGGCAGGCGGCGATGGGGAGGTCACGGGGGTGGAGGGGCGCAGCAGAGCGCGGGTTCAACACGAGCTGAAGGCCGAGATCGTCACCGTGCTGCAGAACTCGGACACCATGCGTCACCAGAACAGCGTCGACCTGTTCGTGACCATGCTCGGCCAGGAGCTCGGCTCCGCGGTCGAACTCGCGCGCAGCGATGTCCTGCGGCCCTGGCTGCTCCAACTCGTCAACTTCTGCGAGCTCCGCCCCGACGGCCTGCCCTGTCTGCTGCGGTGTCTGGAGTACGTGGAGCAACGAAGCACCTCGGTCGCCGCCCTGGGGCGTCTGGTGGACGAATGGGAGGCCGCGAGCTTTTTCGAGTGGGCCGATCTGCACCCGTTGCGGCCGATCCTGATGGAACTGAGGTCGTCGTCCCACCTGGCACGGCTCGCCCGCCAGGCCAGCCGCTCACGCACCCAGGAGCTGCCCTGGTGGTGCGACACCGGCTGGGCGGTGTTCCTGCGGCTCGCGGGGAACAACTCGGCGAGCAAGGAACCGCCGGTGAGCATGACGTTCCTGGCCCTGGCCGCGGACCACCTCATGGAGGAGGGCAGGGCGGAGGCCGCCGAGCAACTGCGCCGCTGGAACCGTGACCAGGCCCGTGCCTGGGGGTTGGAGGACCGGATGGCCGAATGGCGGGTCAGCGGCGTCCACTCGGAGCCGAGTTCGCCGATGGCGGCGTACCTCATGATCCAGTTCGAGCCGGACGGCGTGGACTCGGACGCCTACTACCTCTCGCACTGGAGGCAGTCGGACACGGAGGGCTGGCACCCGATTCCGGGCGAGACGCTGCATCTGCGCCGCGCCGAACTGCCCGCCGAGGTCGAGCGCCTCATAGAACAGACCGAGGAACGCTGGTCGGACCTGCGGCAACCGATCGTCCTCGAGTTCATCCTGCCGTGGGAGTTACTCGGGGAACCCGTCGAGTGGTGGCACAAGGAGTCCGATTCGGACTCCCCCACGCCCCTGGTGATGGACTACACCGTTTTCGTGCGGAGTTTCGAGCGTCTGCGGAAGGCGGCCTGGCACCGTCCGTGGCACAACAGGTGGCGCCAGTTCAAGGAGCAGCCGGCCGACAGCCACGTGTACCAGAACCGGCAGGGTCACTCGCACTTCCACCTGGAGAGAACGCTGAAGGAGGACGAGCAGGCGGTCTGTCTGGTGCTCAGCGAGCCTCCGGGGGGTGAATCACCGTCCAGCCGACAGGAGTTCATGGCCGGCTTGCGCGCGGGTATCCCCGCGATGATCTGGCACCGCGGCGACTGCTCCGATCCCGCCTTCAAGGAAGCGGTCTCCGACATCCTGCAGGACCGGGCTCTGGGGAGCCTCAGGGACTGGAGCAGAAAGTGGCGCAAGAACGCGCTGGCCGAGGGTCCCGAAGGGTGGGACAACCACGTGGGACGCCATTTGGCGATCCTGCTCGACGATCCGGAGCGCAAGCCGGGGCCTCCAGGGCCCGATCACGCACCGGTGCAGCAATGACCCCGGCTGAGGAGGAGGTCACGTCCCGGGCAGCGTCCACCGACGGCGAGAGGGGGTACCGACCGACCATGAGCCCTCGTGCCACCGGGATGCGCTCACATGCCCCGGAGACGAGCCCGGCCGGCCGTGGGATGACCCTGTGTGCATCGACAGGCCAGAACCGGTTCCGCCCCGGCCGCTCTGCCACTAGGGTGCTCCTGCGCGCTCTTCCTATGAACTGCTTGACGCAATTACCGCACTTGCCTCCAAACTGGGCGCGCTGCAAGGCTCTACCCGTGGATGTCACGCACGCTCGGGGTCTGCGCGACTCCGCACTCCTCTCGCCGTCAGGTCGACGCCTTGAGAGCCCCCATGCACCATGACGACGGTCAGCGACCGGCACAGGCAGCACGGGCACGGCGTGAGGCGGCGCACGCCCTGAGCCGACTGGGGCAACCGGACAGCCCGGAACCCGCCGAGGCCCTTCTCGTGATCGACACCCATCCCTCGATGAGCGTCTGGGCCGAGGTCGTCGAGGACCTGGCCGCCGAACTGCGGCGGACCGGTGACTTCGTCCGGGTCCGGCTGGTGCGGCTGCTGGGGACCGACGAGACGGATCCGGCACGGGTGAGCGTCGAGGAGCCGCTGGGTGGCGTCCCCGCCGACGTACGCCGGATGGTGCTGGTACTCACCGACGGCCTGGCGGTCGGCTGGCGGCTGGGTGCCGTGCAGCCGCTGCTGCGCCGCTGGGGACTCTCCCAGCCGGTCGCCCTGGTGGACCTGCTCCCCCAGCACCTCTGGTACCGCACGGGCCTCGACGTGTCCCGCGTCCGTGTTCGCGCCCCGCACGCCTGGGCGGTCAACGAGGCCTGGGAATGGGCGGAACGCGACGCCCAGGCCGCTCTGCGCGACGTCGAGGAGCACGAGGACGAGGCGGAGCCCGTCCTCGTGCCGGTACTCGCCCTCACCGACCGCTGGGCCAGGGCACTGACCCGTCTGGTGGCCGGACCGCAGCCCGAATGGCTGGATCTGTCCGCGATCCAGGCGCGGGAGTGGAAAAGCAGGCCCGACGCGGCGCGCGCCCTGCCCTGGGCCGAGGACGTGCCGGACCCGCACAGCACGGTGCCCGCAGCGGTACGCGTCTCCGACTTCCGCGCCGCCGCCAGCCCGACCGCGTTCACTCTCGCCACCCGGCTGGCCGCCGCCCCACTGAGCCTGCCGGCCATCCGCGTCGTGGTGGCGGCCACTCCCGGCGCGGGGCCGGTACACGTCTCCGAACTGCTGATGAGCGGTCTGGTCCGGCCCACCCGGACGGACACCGAAGGCCTCACCGACCTGGCCTTCACCTTCGCGCCGGACGTCCGCGAGGAACTGCTCGCTCTGGGCCGACGCAGCGAGACGACCCGCATCCTGCAGGAGGTTCGTGCGTTATTCGCCAGGGATCCGGCGACCGCCGGACTCATGCCGCCCCCGACCGAACCCCTGGACACCTTGGCGACGCCGGTCCCCACCCACCGCAACGTCGCCTTCCTCCGCGTGGAGCTGACCGCTCTGCGCGCGCTGTCGGGCCGGTACACACCGCGTGCCGCCCGCCTTGAGAACGACCTTAATTGGCACGATCGACACTATGCGGTCAGCCTGGACAAAACACAACGAAACCGGACAGGGTATGCGCCGTCGGGTCCGTCCCCGCTGACGGTCGGGCGCGAGGCCACGCCCCCCTCTCCGACCGCCGCCGAAGGAGCGCCTCACATGTCGACAACACCCCAGCGCGTGGAGGGGGACCGCACGGCACAACCACGTGTCTGGGGGAATCTACCGCCGCGGAATTTCAACTTCACCGGTCGGGCCGCCCTGTTGGAGCTGCTCGACCAGCGGCTGCGGGAAGGCACGACCGCGGTGCTGCCCGAGGCGATCCACGGCATGGGCGGCGTCGGGAAGACCCAGCTGGCCATCGAGTACGCATACCGCCACCAGAGTGAGTACGACATCGTCTGGTGGATCCCGTCCGAGCGACCCGGTCAGATCACCCAGGCCCTGGTGGAACTGGCCGGGCGGCTGGGCCTCAGCACCTCGACCGAGGCCAACATCGCGCTTCCCGCGGTCCGGGAGGCACTGCGCGAGGGACGGCCGTACGCTCGCTGGTTGCTGATCTTCGACAACGCGGACAGCCCGGAACAGGTCCGCCACCACTTCCCGCAGAGCGGCAACGGCACCATCCTCGTCACCTCCCGCAACCGGCGCTGGGGGCAGGTCGGCCGCTCCCTCGAGGTGGACGTCTTCACGCGCGAGGAGAGCAAGGAGCTGCTGCGCCGCTCGGGCCCACCGCTCAGTGACGCGGAGGCCGACGCCCTGGCCGACGCGCTGGGCGACCTGCCGCTGGCCCTCGAGCAGGCCGCCGCCTGGCGAGCGGAGACGGGGATGCCCGCCTCCGAGTACCTGCGGCTGTTCGAGAGCAAGCGCATCGAACTGCTCGAGGTCGCTCCGCCGCCCGAGTACCAGCTCCCGGTGGCCGCCGCGTGGAACGTGTCCCTGGACCACCTGGAGACCCGCAGCCCGGCCGCGCTACGGCTGCTCCAGCTCTGCTCCTACTTCGCCCCCGACCCGATCTCCCGATCCATCTTCACCGGTCTCGGCAACAGCAGCATCCACCCCGAGCTGGACCCGGCGCTGAACGATCCGATCGGACTCGCGCGCGCGATAAGGGAGGTGAACCGCTATTCACTCGCCCGCATCGACCACCGTACGGAGTCCATCGAGATGCACCGTCTGGTGCAACTCGTCCTGAACAACCGCATGAACCCCGAGGAGCAGTCGCGCATGCGCCGAGGCGCGCACACCCTGATGGCCGCCGCCGACCCCAAGGCGCCGATGAACCCGGCGAACTGGCCCCGGTACGCGGAGCTCTACAGTCACATCATCGCCTCCGAGGGCATGAAGTCCGATCAGCCCTGGGTACGCCAGCTGGTACGGAACATCGCCGAGTACCTCTACTACTGGGGCGACCACGAACTGTCGCTGGAGTTCTCCGAGCAGGCTTGGGAGGCCTGGCGGACCATCTTCGGCGAGGAGGACCAGCAGACCCTGCTGATGGGGCAGTGGCTGGCCTTCGTGAACTGGGCGCTGGGCAGGTTCGACGAGGCGGCCCGCCTGGTGGCCGACCTGAAGCAGATCTACGAGCGCACCACTCCCGCCGACGGCGAGGACACCCGTGAGGACGCGCTGGACGCCCTTCAGCTCGAGGCCGCCGTACGACGCGCTGAAGGCAGGTTCGCGGCCGGCGCCGAACTCGACAAGATCGCCTATGAGCGGGCCCGCAGGGCCTTCGGCGAGGACGACCCGACCACGCTCAACATCGCCCACAACGTCGGAGTGAGCCTGCGGCTGGCCGGCCAGTTCCGCGAGGCCCTCGAACTCGACCGCCGCACACTCGACCTGAAGCGCCGTCTGTTCCGCGGGGACGACCGGAGAATCCTGATCACGGAGTACAACCTCGCCGTCGACGTGCGCGAGACCGGCGACTACGTCGGCGCACGCGAGCTGCACGAATCGGTGCAGGAGTCCTACCAGGCCGCCTTCGGCATCGACAACCCCTCCACCGTCGAGGCCGTGCGCCAGCTGAGCGAGTCCTGCCGCAAGGAGGGTGACCACGTACGCTCGCTCGAACTGGCCACCGACGCGCACGCCAAGTTCGTCCGCCGCTACCCCGAGGCCCACCCCAGGTCGCTGGCCGCCGCGCTGACCCTGTCGGTCGCACTGCGGCAGAACGGCGATCTGCAGGCCGCGCGAACCCGCGGCGTCAAGGCCTGCGAGGGGTACCGGGAGGTCTACGACCCGCGCCATCCGCACGTCCTGTCCGCGGACGTCGACCTCGCCGTCACCCTGAGGCTGCTCGGCATGGCGGAGGAGGCGCACCGGCTCGACGAGGCGGCGCTCGTCTCGCTCACCGACCGGCTCGGCGAGGGCCACCCGCTCGCCCTGGTCTGTGCCATCAACCTGGCCAGCGACCTGGCCGCCCTCGGCCGGCACGAGGAGGCGCGGCACAGCGGCGAGGCCACGCTGGCGCTGTGCCGGATCACCTTCGGGGAGGACCACCCGACCACGCTGGCCTGCGCCGGGAACCTGGCACTCGACCTCATCGCCACCGGCGCCCAGGAACAGGGCAGGGCACTGCGCGAGGACACCCTGCACCGCATGGAGCGGGTGCTCGACACCCCCCGCCTGCAACGCCCCTCCGGGACCCCTCACCCGGCCACCGTCCAGTTCCGTGAAGGCCGACGCGCCAACTGCGACATCGACCCACTGCCGCTGTGACGGGGTGGCGGGGCGCCGGTGGGGGCTCAGTCACTCGGGCGCTCCGGTTGCTCCCGTCCGGCCAGCCAGGTCGCCAGCCGTACGGGATCGGCTCCCCGGCCCGTCGCCGCTTCCAGGGCGTCCTGGACGGCGCGGGCCCGCTCCGGGAAGGCAAGGAGGAGCCCGGCAGCCGGGTGACCGTGGGGCAGGGACCGGCCCAGCCCCACCCAGGCGGCGACCGGGGCGCCCTTGGCCGCGAGGCGGGCGGTGAAGGCGGCGCGAGCGGCGACGCGGTCGCCGGTGGCGAGCAGGATGTCACCCTCGTCCGCGCCCTCGACTCCGCCCACCCCCGTGGTGCCGTACCGCCAGTCGCCCTCCGGGTCGGCGAGCAAGTGCCGGGTCAGGACGGCGGCCGTGTCCAGAAGGCGCACCTCGGTGTCGGGGGCAACCTCGGGCCGCGTGGCCAGGGCGGCCGGTGGGTGCGGGGCGCCGCGCTGCCAGGCCCGGACCGTCTCCTCCACCGCGTCGGCCGGCGGCCGCAGATGGTGGGCGCGCCAACGGGCCCGGTGGTCGGCGGCGGCCTCTTCGGCCAGCTGCAGCTCGGTCGCGGGAACCTCGTCACCCAGCCACTCCTGCAGCCGCTCGTCCAGGGACTCCAGGACGCGTCGCCCCAGAGGCGTCAGCCGGTCGCAGTCACGCACCTCGCTCAGGGTGGCCCACACCTGCGTGCGCCACAGGGCGAACTCGAAGTGGGCCAGCGGAGCGCAGGCGCAGTCGGCGGCAGTCCGGTGGGCGCGCCAGAAGCGGGTCACGCCGTGGAAGGCGTAGATGCCCTGGATCAGACCCCCCAGCGGACGGGGGTCGTCGCGCCAGGGGGCGTAGAACAGTTCGCCGTCCTTCACCGGCGCGCTCAGCGCTCCCAAGTGCATCAGTCCGCCCAGCTTCGTGTGCTGGAACTCGTGCACCAGCGTGGCGGCGAGCTGCGCGGCGTCGTCGGGCCGGGACGCGGTCACCCCGCCGAACGCGTCGCCGGCCGTCCCGCTATACGGCCGAAACCTTTCTCTCGTCGGGGTCGGCGCGAGCGACATCAGCCCGCGCCGCATCGCCCCGGCGCTCTCCGGCTCGTCCCGCAGCAACATCTCCCAGGCATCGGCGAGCATCGATTCCCAGTCCGCGGCCTCCGCGGAGGACAGCAGTCGGGGTTCGCTGGGACGGGGGAACGTGCGGTACGGATCGAGTTCGTCCAGAACCAGTCGCTTGGCCGACGCGCCCGCCCCGAGGCTCAGCCGACGCAGCGGAAGCCACCGCGGGCCGCCACCGTCCCTGAGCGGATCGACCTCGACCTCCCCGCTCGCGCCCACGACCCGCAACCGGCCCCCGTGGGCCACCACCCGAGCCGTGCTCCACCGCTCCGTCACCGGAATCCGTGCGCAACCGAGCGTCGGCAACGGCACCAGCCCGCGTCGCACCGGAACGGTGATCTCGACATCCAGGCCCGCCCGCACCCCCGCGGCAGCGGCGAGTGCCGTCAGATGCCCGGCAACCACCCACAGCGGGGCGTCCTCGTAGGGGCGACCCCTGAGCCGGCGCAGGGCGAGGGAGACCCACATACCGGTGGCCGGGGACATCAGGACGTCCTCGAACACCTCGGGTGCCTGCCGCTGGACACGTTCCAGCAGCTCCCACGCCTCGGCGTACGGCAGCGCCACGCCCTCGTCCGGTAGTTCGCCGTCGGCCAGCCCACGGTCCAGCGCCCGCAGCAGCAGGAGGCGGCGACTGCGCTCCGCGCCGAGCAGTTCCCCCACCACCGCGGCGTCTCCCTCGCCGCGTGCGAGCGCCAGGGTGGCGGCGGGCGAGAGCCGGTGGAAGGGCAGGCGATTGTCCGATGTCGTGGCGTCAGCCACGTGTCCTCCACCGCACCGTGCCGGTCCCCTCGGTCGAGTCAGTCGAAGCGGGACGGGTTGTACGACACCGTGATGGCCTGTGGGCCGTCGATGTGGTGCAGCAGGTCGTCCAGCGACTCGGCGACGGCCGTGTCGTCCATGGAGCGCAGCGCCTCAAGAGTGACTCCCGAGAGATCGACGAGACCGGACTCGACGGCAGGCATCGTTTCCTCCACGGCTGCCAAGTCCCCTCCCATGCCCACGAGTCAGCGCTCCCAGTCCCTCAACCATCATGACCCAGCGGGCCAGTGGGCGAAACCCCACATCCAGGCCGTGCCACGAGATCGAGTCAGCCGCCCGCCCCGAGTGGATCAGGAGTACCGCCGGGCCAGTCCCTCCGCCGCCTGGTCCACACGCTCCGCCGCCACGGACGGCCCCTCCAACAACCGCACCGCTTCCAGCAGCTGATCGAGCGTGCCCGGATAGCGCAGACAGGTGCGCACGATGCCGTACACCTCCATCCGCAGCCGGGGGTCACGGGGGCGGTTGGCGGCGATCTCGGCGCTGATGCTGTCGAGGAGGAGTTCCGTGCCGTTGCCGTTGCGCAGGATCGGGAGGGCGGTCAGCGCGTCCACGAGCGCGGCCAGTTCACGCAGGGGCATATCCACGGGCAGGGCGGCCAAGGAAGGGACCGGTTGTGCCGTTTCCGCGCCCTGGGCGAGCCCGACGTCCGTCCGCCGTGGCAGCCCCGCATGGTCGTGGAGCCGTTCCAGATCGGCTGTCGGCAGCGTGGTGTACCAGTGCTCCACCCTCCGCGCCGCCAGTCTCCCCAGACCGTCCGCGCGGTGGTGGGTGCTCACCACTCCGACCAGGGCGCCCTCGCACCAGACCGCGGCGCCGGACATGCCCTCCCAGGGGGAGCGTTCCGGTTCCACGTCCTCGGAGGGTGGGGGGACGGCCAGTTCCAGGGTGCCCTCGCGCCGGTTGGACAGGACCGAGATCCTTCCCGAGACATGGCACGAGTCGCGGTACAGGGCCTGCCCCGGCCCCTGATCCCTGCGGAGTTTGAAGCGCGGGAAGCCGACGGCGCTGAAGGGCAGGGTGACGTCCGCTTCGGGCAGCACGGCGTAGCGCGGCGGCTCGGCGGGCAGCAGGCCGGGCGGGACCGGCGTGAGCTCCAGCAGGGCGAGGTCCGCCGCCTCGGCCAGCAGGACCACCCGGGCTTCGGCGCTCCACTCCCCCGGCAGATCCGCGTCGAACCGCACCCGGACCGGGGCGGACGGGCCCGCGACCACGTGCGCCGCCGTCAGGACGTACGCCTCGGCCACCCGGTAGCCGGAGCCGCGTCGGCCGGGCCGTGTGGCCGTCCGCTCGACCAGTACCTCGGCCACCCGCGCCGGCTCCAGCCCCCGTGCTGCCAACTCCCCCATGCGGGGCCCCTACCCGGGGCGGGAGGGGCGTACGCGGGTGGTGGTCACTGGTTCCAGCTCTCGTCGTACGGGTCCGACGGCGTCGCCACCGGCTTCGCCGAGGTGACCTTCAGATACGGGATGGGGCCGTTGTTCACCGGGTCCTTGATCTGCTGGGCGGTGTACGTGCCCGTCACCTCCAGCCACTTGTCCGGCTGGAGAACCGGCGGGATCCTGCCCGTCAGGCCGATCTTGACCGGCTGGGCGTCGGCGGCGCAGCAGTTGAGGGCCATGCGGACGAGGTAGGGGGCGCCCGTGTGGTCCACGGCCACGAAGCCCGTGATGTTGATCTGGCGGCCCGCTATGGAGCGGCCGTGGGTGTAGACGGCGCGGCCCGCGTAGTCGACCACCGTGAGGTTCAGCGGACCGGCCTTGGGCAACGGGTTGTAGCCGTACGGCTGTTGCAGGGCCGTTCCCGTGCGCATGGCGCTGTAGGAGCCGAGGGCGGGTGGCGCGACCAGGATCAGGGCGAGGAGGGGGAGGATCAGGAGCCAGGAAATGCGGGGTTCGCGGTGCTCGTGGTCGTGCGCATGCGCAGGCTGGTGTTCATGCTCGTGGTCGTCCGAAGACTCGGGCGCGTGGTCGTGGGCTATGGGGTCGGTGCGCCTCGGATTTCTGTTGCGCCACTCGTACCACACCGTCGCCAGCGCCGTGACGATCAGGATCGCGCCGGACGCCAGCAGCAGGGGTTGCAGGCCCGCCTTGACGTAGCGCAGGTAGAGGTTGGTGAGGCCGGCGTGCAGCAGGGCCGCGCCGGTCAGGAACAGGATCGCTGCCTGGGCCTGGCGGTTCACAGCAGCACCGCACCGGTCAGGACCGCGCCCGCGATCGCGAGGGCGAAGGTGGCGGGGGCGAAGCGCAGCGCGAAGCCGCGGCCGAAGGTGCCGGTCTGCATCGCGAACAGCTTGAGGTCGATCATCGGGCCCACCACCAGGAACGTCAGTTTGGCCGTCAGCGAGAACTGGGTCAGCGAGGCCGCCACGAACGCGTCCGCCTCCGAGCAGATGGACAGCAGGACGGCGAGGACGGCGAGCGCGAGGATCGCCACCAGCGGGTTCTCCGCCGCCGTGCGCAGCCAGCTCGCCGGGGCCACCGCCTTCAGCGTGGCCGCGGCCATCGCGCCGACCACCAGGAAGCCGCCCGCGTGCATCACGTCGTGCCGGACGGAGTTCCAGAAGGCGGCGCCCTTGCTCGGGCCCTCGTAGTGCGAACTCTCCGGTGTGCGCAGCCAGTCCGTGCGGCCCAGGCGTTGCCACAGCCAGCCCATCACGCAGGACACCAGCAGGCTGGCGACGAAACGGCCCAGCACCATCTCGGGGTTGCGGGGAAAGGCCACCGCGGTCGCCGTCAGCACGATCGGGTTGATCGCCGGCGCGGAGAGGAGGAAGGCGAGGGCCGCGGCCGGGGTGACGCCCCTGCGGACGAGGGCCCCGGCCACCGGGACCGAAGCGCACTCGCAGCCCGGCAGCATCGCGCCCGCCATGCCGGCCACGGGAACGGCCAGCGCCGGGCGGCTCGGCAACGCGCGGGCGAAGAAGGACGCCGGCACGAAGACGGCGATCGCCGCGGAGAGCAGCACGCCGAGCACAAGGAAGGGCAGTGCCTGCACCAGCACGGCCACGAACACCGTCATCCAGCTCTGCATCACCGGCACGGACAGCGCCCCGCGGATGGGGCCCTGCAGCAGCACCAAGCCGAGCAGGAGGAGGGTGAGGATCAGGGGGGACTTCGACTCGCCCGGGTCGGCGACGGCGTCGGGGGCGGCGACCGGGGCAACCGGCTCAACGGGGGCAGCCGGGTTCTCGGCGGACCGCTTCGGCGCCGGCTGTTCCGGAGCACGGCCTACCGGCTCATCGCTGTCCGGCCCTCTGGGGGCTGCTTTGGTGATGGCCACGGGCGAGGTACCTCCGGTGGTGCCGTGTGGTGCCGTAGGGCGCTGGTTTCCCTCCCCTTCACTACGCCGGGAGGGCCGTGAACGTTCAGCGTTCGCTGGAACCGCCTGTCTCTTTGGGGCAGTCTTTCCCCTCGTGGCGAGCGTTCCGAATCAAGGTGTGCCGAGTGGTGACCTGTCCGCGCACATGGTGGTCTGCGGTGACGACGGGCTGGCACACCGGCTCGCAGGCGAGTTGCGGGTGGTGTACGGGGAGCAGGTCACCCTCGTCGTGCCGCCCGCGGAGCGCAGTGTGCGGCCCCCGGTGGTGGGGCGGGCCCGGGCGACCACGGCGGCGCTGCTCGACCGGGTGACCGCGGCGGTGAACCGGGCCGGAGCGGGCGGTGAGCCCGTCGGCGGCGAACGGGTCGTGGAGGCCGCCGAGCCGAACGAGGAGGCGCTCGCCGCCGCCGGCGTGGAGCGGGCCGCCGCGCTGGCCCTGGTGTACGACGACGACGAGACCAACATCCGCGCCGCCCTCACCGCCCGCCGCCTCAACCCCCGCCTCCGCCTCGTCCTGCGCCTGTACAACCGGCGCCTGGGCCAGCACATCGAGGAACTCCTCGACCAGGCGGCCGCGTTGGCCGCGGGAGGCGGCGACGGGTCCGGGTCCGACGCCTCCACGACCGTGCTGTCCGACGCCGACACGGCCGCACCGGCGCTGGCCGCCACCGCCGTCGCCGGCACCAGCAAGGTCGTCCAGACCGACGGGCTGCTGCTGCGGGCGGTGGAGCGGACACCGCGGCCGGGGCAGGTTGCAGAGCCGGGGCTGGCCACGCTGGCGCTGCTGTCCGCGAACGGCAACGGGGGCGGCGGTGCGGAGGGATCCGATCTCGACGACGAGCAGGGGCCCCTGCTGCTGCCCGACGCGGCGGCCGTGCGGGGCGCGACCGGGCGCGGGACCGTCGTACTGGAGCAGGTCTCGTACTCCGGGCCCGCGCTGCCGCCGTCGCGCGGGGCGGTGCCGTTCGCGTCGCTGTTCTCGCGGCGGCTGCGGTGGTCGCTGGCCGGCATGGTGGGGTGCGTGGTGGCGCTCGCGGTCGCCCTGTGGCTGGTGACCGGGGTGCATCCGCTCAGCGCCTTCTATCTGACGCTGCTCGACCTCTTCGCCATCGACAACCCCGCCATCGGCGAGTCCGTGGGCCGGCAGATCCTGCAACTGCTGTCCGGGCTGGTCGGGTTGCTGCTGCTGCCGGTGCTGCTGGCCGCCGTGCTCGAGGCGCTGGGCACCTTCCGGACCGCCTCCGCGCTGCGCAAGCCGCCTCGGGGGATGGGGGGTCATGTGGTCCTCCTCGGGCTCGGCAAGATCGGTACGCGGGTGATGACCCGGCTGCGGGAACTGAACATCCCCGTGGTGTGCGTGGAGTCCGACCCCGACGCGCGGGGACTGGCCACGGCCCGGCGCCTGCGGGTGCCGGTGGTGCTCGGGGACGTCACTCAGGAAGGCGTGCTGGAGGCGGCGAAGATCCATCGCGCGCACGCGCTGCTCGCGGTGACCAGCGCCGACACGACGAACCTCGAGGCCGCCCTGTACGCGCGGTCCGTGCGGCCGGACCTGCGGGTGGTGCTGCGGCTGTACGACGACGACTTCGCGACGGCCGTGTACCGGACGCTGCGGGCGGCTCATCCCCGGGCGTCCACGCGCAGCCGGAGCGTGTCCCACCTGGCCGCTCCGGCGTTCGCCGGGGCGATGATGGGGCGGCAGATCCTGGGGGCGATCCCGGTGGAGCGGCGGGTGCTGCTGTTCGCCGCGGTGGATGTGGGGCGGCATCCGCAGTTGGACGGGAAGACCGTCGCGGAGGCGTTTCGGGCGGGGGCGTGGCGGGTGTTGGCCTTGGACAAGGGGGACTTGCCGGGTAGGTCGGGTAGGGGTCTTTCCGGTGGGGGGTCGCGGGACGAGTCGGCCTCGGACGAGGGGTACGAAGACGGGCGACACTCGGGATTGGTGTGGGATCTGCCGGACTCCTACGTGCTGAGCGGGGCGGACCGGGTGGTGCTGGCGGCCACGCGGACGGGGTTGGCGGAGCTGCTGGGACGGCGCCGGGAGCGGGCCGGGGCCTGAGCCGGGGGTGGGTCAGCTCGCCCGCGCTGGCGGGGTGCCGCTGCGCCCACCCGTGCCGCCCTGGGGGCACCTCCCAGGCCCTTAAGGCACTGGGGGAGGCACGACTGTCCGCAGCGGCGGCCCGCGCGAACTCAGTCCAGGTACCGCCGTCAGCCCAGGTACCGTTCCGCGAAGTCCAGTTCCAGGCGGACCTGTTTGATCCGTTCGTCCACCACCAGGGACCCGTGCCCGGCGTCGTAGCGGTACACCTCGTGGGTCGCGCCTCTGGCCTCCAGGCGCTCGACGTAGTTCTCGATCTGGCGGATGGGGCAGCGGGGGTCGTTGACGCCGGCCGAGATGTAGACCGGGGACTTGACCTTGTCGACGTAGGTCAGCGGCGAGGACGCCTCGAAGCGCTCGGGGACCTCCTCGGGGGTGCCGCCGAGGAGCGTGCGGTCCATGGCCTTCAGCGCCTCCATCTCGTCGTGGTACGCGGTGACGTAGTCGGCGACCGGGACCGCCGCGATGCCCAGCGTCCACGCGTCCGGCTGGACGCCGAGGCCGAGGAGGGTGAGGTAGCCGCCCCAGGAACCGCCGGTCAGGATCAGCCGGTTGGGGTCCGCGAGCCCCGAGGCCACGGCCCACTCCCGCACCGCCTCGACGTCCTCCAGCTCGATCAGGCCGACCCGGTGCTTGAGGGCGTCGGTCCAGGCGCGGCCGTACCCCGTCGAGCCCCGGTAGTTGACGCGGACCACCGCGTACCCGTGGTCGACCCAGGCCGCCGGGCCCGCGGCGAAGGCGTCGCTGTCGTGCCAGGTGGGGCCGCCGTGGATGTCGAACACCGTGGGCAGCGGGCCGGTGGCGCCGGCCGGTTTCTGGACCAGGGCGTGGATGCGGCCGCCCGGGCCCTCGACCCACACGTCCTGCACCGGGACCGAGCCGGGCGACTTCATGCCGGGCGGGTCGAGGACGACCTTGCCCGTGGTGGAGCGGACCGCGGGCGGCTCGGCGGCGGAGGACCAGAGGTACTCCACGCTGCCGTCGGGGCGCGCCGTCGCGCCGGAGACCGAGCCGGGCGGCGTCGGGACCCGCTCCAGGGCGCGGTCGGTGAGGTCGTACCGGAAGAGTTCGCTGCGGGCCTCGAAGCTGTGGACGACGAGCAGGCCCGTGCCGTCCGGATACCACTCGGCGCTGACGTCACCGGGCAGGTCCAGGGCGAGGTCGGTCTCCTCGCCGGTGGCCACGTCCCACACCAGCGGCTCCCAGCGGCCCCGGCGCTGGTGGCCGATGAGCAGGCGGGTGTCGCCGACGACCGGCGCGAACCCGAGGACCTCCAGACCGAGTTCCTCGGTGCCGCCCTTGGTGTCGTCGAGTTCGGCGACCGCCGTGCCGTCGGGGCGCAGGACGCGCAGCGCGGAGTGCATCGCGTCGCCGTGCTCGGTGTGCTCGACGGCGATCAGGGTGCCGTCGTGGGAGAGGTCGCCGACGCCCGCGGACTCGCGGTGCCGGTAGATCTCCACGGGCTCCTCGCCGGTGCGCACGAGGTGGATCGTCGTACCGTCCTCGTCCGTGGAGCGGCCGACGACCGCCGTGCGGCCGTCCCGGCCCAGGGCGAGGCCCGCGGGGTAGGAGGCCGCCAGGCCGGGGGCGGCCGGTTCGTGCGCGCCGCCGCCGAAGGGCTGTTTGCGCCAGACGCCGAACTCGTCGCCGTCCTTGTCGTCGAACCACCAGACCCAGGCGCCGTCCGGGGAGAGCACGCCGTCCGTCGTGCCGTTGGGCCGGTCGGTGACCTGGCGTTGCTCGCCGGTCGACCGGTCCCAGGCGTACAGCTCGTACGTCCCCGTCGCGTTCGACACGAACAGGGAGCGGTCGGGTGCGTCCTCCGCCCAGTCGGGCAGCGACACCCTCGGCGCCCTGAAGCGCTTCTCCCAGTCCGGAATATCCTCGTTGTTCACTTGTCGATCCGGCGCGTCGGGCCCGTTGCTCTCAGTCATGGCCCCATACTGCCCGCCTTCACCGACAATTCGCTGGCCCGGGGCCCAGCCTGTGGATAACTTCTACCCGGCACTTACCGAACGCCCGTCCCAGCAGGTCAGGAAGTCGAGATCGTGTCCTCCCCCATCAACTCCGCCAGCTTCTCTCCCGGGCCCTCCCGAGCCCCCGCCGACTGGCGTGAGACCAACCGCGCCAACTGGGACGAGAGGGTCCCGCTGCACACCGCCGGCGACTTCTACGACCTCGACGGCTTCCGGTCCGGCAAGGAGGCCCTGCGCCCCTTCGAACCGGCCGAGGTCGGTGACGTGACCGGCCGTTCCCTGCTCCACCTGCAGTGCCACATCGGCACGGACACCCTCTCCTGGACCCGGCACGGCGCCGCCCGGGTCGTCGGCCTGGACTTCTCCGCACCGGCCGTCGAGGTCGCCCGCTCCCTCGCCGCCGACCTGGGCCTCGGTCCCGAGCGGGCGTCCTTCGTGACGTCCGACGTGTACGACGCGGCGAACGCGGTGCCGGAGCCGTCGTACGACATCGTCTACACCGGAACCGGGGCCCTGTGCTGGCTGCCCGACCTCCGACGCTGGGCCGAGACGGCCGCCTCGCTCGTGGCGCCGGGCGGCTTCCTCTACCTCGCCGAGTTCCACCCGCTGACCGACGTCCTCGACGACGAGACCGGTACACGCGTGGTGCGGGACTACTTCGACCGGGCCGCGCAGATCTACGACTACCCGGGGACGTACGCGGCCGACAGCACCGACACCGTCCACAACAGGACCGTCGAGTGGCAGCACCCGCTCGGTGAGGTCGTCTCCGCCCTCGCCGCGACCGGCCTGCGGATCGAGTTCCTGCACGAGCACGATGTCTCCGCCTTCCAGCGCTTCGAGACGTTCGAGCGCCACGACGACGGCTCCTACCGCTTCCCGGCGGACCGGCCGCGCATCCCGCTGATGTACTCGCTCCGGGCGCGCAGGGACTGAGCGGTAGCGAACCCCGCTGCCCTGCTCGGCGAAACGGCGCCGTACCGTGGAAGGCGTGTACCGGTTTCTGCTGACGCCCCGTTGGTGGGGGATCAACGTCTTCGTGCTGCTCGCCATCCCCTTCTGCATCTTCATGGGGTCCTGGCAGCTGAGCCGGTTCGAGGGCCGGGTGCAGGACCACCGCAACGCGACCGAGCGGGTCACGACGGACCGGCACGAGGCGCCGCGGCCGCTGCGCGAGCTGCTGCCGGTGGACAAGGCCACCTCCGGCAAGCAGGCCACCGCGACCGGCCGGTACGGCAAGCAGCTGCTCGTCCCCGACCGCAAGCTCGACGGCAGGCAGGGCTTCTACGTGCTGACCCTGCTGCGCACCGACGGCGGCGAGGCACTGCCCGTCGTGCGCGGCTGGCTGCCCGGCACCGCCGACGCGGCCAAGGCGCCCGCCCCGCCCACCGGCGAGGTCACCGTCACCGGCGCGCTGCAGGCGTCCGAGACACCGGGCGACAACGGGGTGAGCGCGCAGGGCGGCCTGCCGGCCGGGCAGACCGCTGCGATCAGCTCGGCCTCGCTGGTCAACCTCGTGCCGTACGACGTGTACGACGCCTGGGTCACGCTGAACCAGGGCGACTCGGGGATGAAGGCCGTACCGGCGAGCGCGCCCCCGGACTCCGGCCTGGACATCAAGGCGTACCAGAACCTCGGCTACACCGGCGAGTGGTTCGTCTTCGCCGGGTTCGTGGTGTTCATGTGGTTCCGCCTGCTGCGCCGCGAGGTCGAGTTCGCGCGGGACGCGGAGATGGGGCTGGTCCCGGACGAGGAGACGGTGGCGGACGGTCAGGCGCCGGCCAGCAGTCCCGTGTAGTAGACGACGCCCGCGCACGCGTTGGAGACGGTGGCCGAGACGGTCGGCGAACCCGCCTCCGTGGTGTGGGAGACCGAGACGGACCCCTGCGCCGTGCCGCCCTCGGCGAGCATCTGGGTCGTCACCCCGCTGGTGGTCCCACTGGTCGTGGAGCCCGAGGTGGTGCCCGCGTCCGGTGTGGGGGTCGGGCTGGCGGTGGCGCCGCCGTCGGTGCTGCCGCTCGAGCCGGTGCCGCTGGTGGGGCAGGTCTCCGAGGGGATCCAGGCGAACTTGACGTCGTAGGCCGCGCCCGGCGCGAGCAGCAGCGAGGTGACCTCGGTCGCCGGGTCGGGCAGACCGGTCGCCGCGTCGCCGGAGACGTGCCGGGCGGCGCTGATCTTCGTGGCGTCGGCCGCGCCCCGCGCGAGCGTGCCCACGGTGCCGGGGCCGCTGACGGTACAGGCGGTGCGGGAGACGTTGACGACGCGGAAGGTGCCGTACACCGCGCCGGAGCTGTCGGGGGCCGCGGTCGTCCCGGTGGCCGAGCCCAACTGGGCGGCCGTGCAGGTGGGAGTGGTCGCGCTGCTGGCCGAGGGGCCGGTGCCCGCGCTGCCGCCGGGCCCCGCGCCCGGGGTCTTGCCCTTGCCGTCGCCCTTCGTGCCGCCCTTGCCCTTGTCCGGGACGGCCCCGAAACCGCCGCCGGAGGTGCTCTCACTGCCGTCGGCGTTCTTTCCCTGGCCCGCCCCGCCCTGGGCCTGCGAGGCCTGGCCGGCGACGGACGGGTTGACGTCGGAGCCGGTGGAGTCGGAGACGTGGATCAGGGCGGGGACGGCGGTGCCGATGAACAGGGCCGCCGCCGCCATGCCGACCATGGCCTGCCGCTTGCGGGCCCGCCGGGCGGGCACGGCACGGCGCAGGTGGTCCAGGGTGCCGTCGCGCGGCTCGACCGTCTGCACCGCCTGGTGCAGCAGCCTGCGCAGCGCCTGCTCGTCCGAGTCGAGCCCTTCGGGACTCTGGTCGTCGAGGCCGTGGTTCACAGTTCCGTTCCCAGCATGCGATTGCCTGTGCTCTTGCTCGTGCTCTCGTGTCGGCTCGTGCCACGCGAAGGGCTCATGGCGCTCGTGGGAGCCGTGCGACTCGCCACCGTCCCTGTCGATGCCGGTCATGCCGGCGCCTCCATCGCGAGACGGAGCGCGGCGATGCCCCGCGAACCATAGGCCTTCACCGAACCCAGCGATATACCGAGTGTCTCGGCGACCTGGGCCTCGGTCATGTCCGCGAAGTAGCGCAGCACCAGGACCTCGCGCTGGCGGCGCTGCAGGCCCTTCATCGCCTTGATCAGGGAGTCGCGCTCGAGCTGGTCGTAGGCGCCCTCCTCGGCGCTCGCCATGTCCGGCATCGGTTTGGACAGCAGCTTGAGGCCCAGGATGCGGCGGCGCAGGGCGGAGCGGGAGAGGTTGACGACCGTCTGGCGCAGGTAGGCGAGCGTCTTCTCGGGGTCACGGACCCGTTTGCGCGCTGAGTGCACGCGGATGAAGGCCTCCTGGACGACGTCCTCGCAGGAGGCGGTGTCGTCGAGCAGGAGGGCGGCGAGGCCCAGCAGCGAGCGGTAGTGCGCGCGGTAGGTCTCGGTGAGGTGGTCGACGGTGGTCCCGGCCGCCGCGGCGTCCTCGACGCCGTCGCGCTGGTTCGGTATGCGGGTGGGCCGCGCTGCGGGCATGGGCGCGATCACCGGCATGCCGCCGGGCGCCCCGGGCACGCGGGGCCGGAGGGCCGCCACGCGGGGCCGCAGGGCCGTACCGCGGGTCGCCGCACTGAAGTCGAGAACCTCTGCCACGCCAGTTGGACACGTTCACCCCCGTCAGGGTTGTACTGCCGCGGCGTGCCCGGTGTCACATGTGCGTCATGTGCCGCAATCCGTCTCGTTCTCTCAGGCAGCGCAACTGACCGTGCGTCGAACGCCCTCATGCGTACCCGCTCTTCCCCTATGTCACGAATGACCGAGACGTCCCCACGCCTCGTGCCGCGTCCCCGCCACCCCCTGAAGGGCGTTCGCAAAGACGCTCCCCGCTCTTCGCGCGGTTGCGAAGAGCGGGGAGGGAAATCCTCGGACGCCCGGGCGGCTCTCGGCAAGTGGTACGGACCAATTGGTCGGGCCACATGTCGTCCGTAGATCCTACAAACCGACCGGCCCTCGGCCAGGACTTTTCCGGCAGCAACCCCTTACATCGGGATGTGTCTCGCGCAACACGGCAGGTCATGGGAGCGCGACCATGGTCACGCACCGTCACCCGAGCTCGGCCGCCACCAGCTCCGCGATCTGTGCGGTGTTGAGGGCCGCACCCTTGCGCAGGTTGTCACCGCAAACGAACAGTTCGAGCGCCGTGGGGTCGTCGAGGGCCCGGCGCACCCGGCCCACCCACGTGGGGTCGGTGCCCACCACGTCGGCCGGGGTGGGGAACTCCCCGGCGGCCGGGTTGTCGAAGAGGACGACCCCGGGCGCGGTGGCGAGGATCTCGCGGGCCCCGTCGACGCTCACCTCGCCCTGGAAACGGGCGTGGAGGGTCAGGGAGTGCGTGGTGATCACGGGCACCCGTACGCAGGTGACGGCGACCGGCAGCGCGGGCAGCCCGAGGATCTTGCGGGTCTCGTCCCGCACCTTCATCTCCTCCGACGACCAGCCGTCCTCGCGCAGCGACCCGGCCCACGGCACGACGTTCAGCGCGACCGGCTCCGGGAACGGCCCGGTGTTGTCGCCCACGGCCCGCCGCAGGTCACCGGGGCTGGTGCCGAGCTCGGTGCCGGCGACCAGCGCCAGCTGCTGCCGGAGCGTGTCGACACCGGCCCGCCCGGCCCCGCTCACCGCCTGGTACGAGGAGACGACCAGCTCGCGCAGCCCGAACTCGGCGTGCAGCGCGCCCAGCGCGACGATCATCGACAGCGTGGTGCAGTTGGGGTTGGCGATGATCCCGCGCGGCCGGCGGCGGGCGCAGTGCGGATTGACCTCGGGCACGACCAGCGGCACGTCCGGGTCCATCCGGAAGGCACCCGAGTTGTCCACCACGACCGCGCCCCTGGCGGCGACGACCGGCGCCCACTCCGCGGACACCTCGTCGGGCACGTCGAACATGGCGACGTCGACCCCGTCGAAGGCGTCCTCCGACAGGGCCGTCACCTCGACCTGCTCCCCGCGCACGGCCAGCTTGCGGCCGGCCGAGCGCGGGGAGGCGATCAGACGGATCTCACCCCAGATGTCCGCGTGCTGGGACAGGATCTGGAGCATGACCGTGCCGACGGCACCGGTCGCCCCCACGACCGCGAGCGTCGGCCGGGTCTTCCCCGACATCAGCGTCCTGTGCCCCCGTAGACGACCGCCTCTTCGGAGTCGGAGTCCAGACCGAAGGCGGAGTGCACGGCGCGCACGGCCTCCGGGACGTCGTCGGCGCGGGTGACGACCGAGATGCGGATCTCGGAGGTCGAGATCAGCTCGATGTTCACGCCCGCGTCGGACAGCGCCTCGAAGAAGCCGGCCGTGACCCCCGGGTTGGTCTTCATCCCCGCGCCGACCAGGGAGATCTTGCCGATCTGGTCGTCGTAGCGCAGCGAGTCGAAGCCGATGCCCGTCTTCGCCTTCTCCAGGGCGTCTATGGCCTTGCGGCCCTCGGTCTTGGGGAGGGTGAAGGAGATGTCGGTCAGCCCGGTGGACGCGGCCGACACGTTCTGCACCACCATGTCGATATTGATCTCGGCGTCGGCGATGGCGCGGAAGATGACGGCGGCCTCGCCCGGCTTGTCCGGCACGCCGACGACCGTGATCTTGGCCTCGGAGGTGTCGTGCGCGACACCCGAGATGATGGCCTGCTCCACCTTCTTGTCCCCTTGCTCGATCGGCTCACTGCTGACCCAGGTGCCCTGCAGCCCGCTGAAGCTGGACCGGACGTGGATCGGGATGTTGTAGCGGCGGGCGTACTCCACGCAGCGGTGGAGCAGCACCTTGGAGCCGGACGAGGCGAGCTCCAGCATGTCCTCGAAGGAGATCCAGTCGATCTTCTTCGCCTTCTTCACCACGCGCGGGTCGGCGGTGAACACGCCGTCGACGTCGGTGTAGATCTCGCACACCTCGGCGTCGAGGGCGGCGGCCAGCGCGACGGCGGTGGTGTCGGACCCGCCACGCCCCAGCGTGGTGATGTCCTTCTTGTCCTGCGAGACGCCCTGGAAGCCGGCGACGATGGCGATGTTGCCCTCGTCCAGCGCCGTCCTGATCCGGCCCGGGGTCACGTCGATGATCCGGGCTTTGTTGTGGACCGAGTCGGTGATGACGCCTGCCTGGCTGCCGGTGAACGACTGGGCCTCGTGGCCCAGGTTTTTGATCGCCATGGCCAGCAGGGCCATGGAGATACGCTCTCCCGCGGTCAGCAGCATGTCGAACTCACGCCCGGCAGGCATCGGGGATACCTGCTCGGCGAGATCGATCAGCTCGTCCGTCGTGTCGCCCATCGCGGAAACGACGACAACCACCTGGTTGCCGTTCTTCTTCGCTTCCACGATCCGCTTGGCGACGCGCTTGATGCCCTCGGCATCGGCTACGGAGGAGCCTCCGTACTTCTGCACGACAAGGCCCACGTGCGCTCCTCGCTCGGTCCGTGTGTGTCGGCTCAGTCTATCGAGCGCCCGAAATCCACCTCCGCGGTATCGCATGGTGAGATTCGCACGCCCAGGTCAGCGCATGCCCAGACCGGGGCGCCGGGAAAAGTGCAGCGCGTCACAAGAGGCGCGACTGGGTCACGACGGGCGCCGCGGCACTCGCCCACGAGGGCCCCTACGACGTCGTCCTCCTCGATCTCGGCCTGCCCGACACCGACGGCCTCGACGTCTGCAAGGCGCTGCGCGGACGCGGTGACATGCCGGTCATCATCTCCAAGCCCTTCGAGGTCCGCGAGGTCATCGCGCTCACAAGGGCGGTGATGCGACGAGTCCAGCCCGCCGACCTCGCCGCATCGCCCTGCTGCTCGGCAACGGCGACACCAGGTGCGGATCGGGCGGTTGATGTGCCTCCAGACTGCCTTTTCGCTGGTGAGGACCCGTGCAGGCGATGTACAACGCAGGTCCAGGACGCATCCAATTCACGGGGAGTGGTCGAGTGCTCACGGACGTACTGCTGGCGGGGGCCGTCCTCCTCGGTTCCTCGGTGCAGTGGCTCACCGGCATGGGCTTCGCCCTGGTCGCCGTGCCCGCGCTGGTGCTGCTGCTGGGGCCGGCGCAGGGGGTGGTCCTCGCCAACTGCGCGGCCGGGGCGATCTGCCTCGTGGGCCTCGCGGGCGGCTGGCGGCGCGTACGGCCCGCCGCGATGGTGCCCCTGTGCGTGGCGGCGGCCTGCACGGTCCCGGCCGGAACCTGGCTGACCCGCCAACTCCCCGAATCCTGGCTCCTGTTGGTCATGGGAACCCTGGTCACCATGGCCGTCCTGCTCGTCATGCGGGGCGCGAGGGTGTCCACCCTGCGCGGCATCCGGGGCGCGATCGCCGCCGGCGCGGTGGGCGGCTTCATGAACTCCGCGGCGGGCGTGGGCGGCCCGCCCTTCTCCCTCTACGCCGTCAACGCCGACTGGACCGTGCGGGAGTTCGTCCCGAACGCGATGTTCTACGGCGTGGTCGTGAACGCCTTCTCGGTGGCGTCGAACGGCGTGCCGGAACTGAGCACACGGAGGTGGGTAGCGGTGCTCGCGGCGATGACGGCGGGCGGCTTCATCGGCCGCGGCCTGGCCTCCCGCATACCCGAGCGACGGGCCCGCTCGCTGGTACTGCTACTGGCGCTGACGGGCGGGGTCACGGCGGTGGGCAAGGGATTTTGGGGGCTGTGATCAGTCCGTGAACTCGGGGATGAGCCGCTACCGTCGGCGGATGGAGATTCTGCGCTACGTGGCCTTCAGCAGCGACCCCGCGGGCGGCAACCCCGCGGGTGTGGTGCTGGACGCCACCGAGCTCGACGACGCGACGATGCAGGTCATGGCGGCCGAAGTGGGGTACTCGGAGACGGCGTTCGTGGTGCCGGGCGCCGACGGCGTCATGGGCATCCGATACTTCAGCCCGCTCGCCGAAGTGCCCTTCTGCGGCCACGCGACGATCGCGACGGCCGTCGCCCACGCGCACCGCCACGGCGTGGGCTCGCTGGTTCTGCACACCAAGGCGGGTGAGGTTCGCGTCACCACGTCACTGGCCGAGGACGGCTCCCTCGTGGCCTCCCTCGTGAGCGTGGCGCCACGATCGGTGGCCGTCTCCGCGTCCGACCTGTCCGAACTCCTCGAAGCCCTGCGCTGGTCCGCCGACGACCTCGACCCGGCTCTGCCGGTCCGTGCCGCCTACGCGGGCGCCTGGCATCCGGTCGTCGGCGCCGCGAGCCGGGAGCGACTGGCCGACCTCGACTACGACATGCCCGTGCTCAGCGACCTGATGCGCCGCAAGGACTGGGTGACCGTCGCTCTGGTCTGGCGGGAGCGCCCGACGGTGTTCCATGTGCGCAACCCCTTCCCGCCTGGCGGAGTCGTCGAGGATCCGGCCACCGGGGCGGCGGCCGCCGCCCTCGGCGGATACCTGCGCGAGCTGGAACTCGTCGAGACACCCACCACCTTGACGATCCACCAGGGCGCCGACATGGGACGACCGAGCACCATCACCGTCTCGGTGCCGCGGGAGACGGGAAGCGGGATCAGGGTTTCGGGGACGGCCGTGCAGATCTGACTCTACTTCCCCGGCCTCATCCTCAATGGCCCCCCGATCTCCTCCGCCATCACCCGGCCCGCCTCGAATTCGAGGGTCTCGTCGCCCATCGGCGTCTGGTCCGTGTCCAGGCCGTCCAGTTCCGCCAGGGGCTGGTTGAGGCGGACGTGGATGAGGACGGACTGCAGGGCGCGCAGGGCGGCGGAGGCCGTCGGGCCCCAGTTGGAGAAGTAGGAGAACTGCCACCACCACAGCGCCTCGGTGACGCGGCCGGCGCGGTAGTGGGCCATGCCGTGGCGGAGGTCGGTGATGACGTCGGTGATGTCGTCGGAGAGGCGGGCAGGGACCGGCGCCTTGCGGGGCTCGTAGGGGTCGAAGACCTCCGAGTAGACGTCCACCGGGTCCAGCAACCTCGCCAGGTTCTCGCGGAGTTCGTCCACGTCGGCGTCCGGGCCCGTGTCCGGCTCGTAGCGTTCGTCGGGGACGATGTCCTCGTGCGCGCCGAGGCGGCCGCCCGCCAGCAGGAGCTGGGAGACCTCCAGGAGGAGGAAGGGCACGGCCGAGTCCGGCTCGTCGCCCTTCGCGACCTCGGTCACCGCTACCAGGAAGCTCTCCACCTGGTCCGCGATCTGAACCGCGAAGTCGTCCGGGTCCTGCGTCGCGTCGTGCAGTGTGGCGTCAGACATCTAGGAGTCGTCTCCCCTCGAAGGCGCGGCCGAGGGTCACCTCGTCCGCGTATTCCAGGTCGCCACCCACCGGGAGGCCGCTGGCCAGGCGGGTGACCTTGAGGCCCATGGGCTTGATCATGCGGGCGAGGTAGGTGGCGGTCGCCTCGCCCTCCAGATTCGGGTCCGTGGCCAGGATCAGCTCCGTGACCGTCCCGTCGGCCAACCGCGCGAGAAGTTCCCGTATACGCAGGTCGTCGGGGCCCACGCCCTCGATCGGGCTGATGGCGCCGCCGAGCACGTGGTAGCGGCCCCGGAACTCCCGGGTGCGCTCGATCGCCACCACGTCCTTCGGTTCCTCCACCACGCAGATGGCGGAGGCGTCGCGGCGCGTGTCACGGCAGATGTTGCACAGTTCCTCCTGTGCGACGTTGCCGCAGGTCGCGCAGAAGCGGACCTTCGCCTTGACCTCCATCAGGGCCTGCGCGAGCCGCCGTACGTCCGTCGGTTCCGCCTGCAGGATGTGGAAGGCGATCCGCTGGGCGCTCTTGGGACCGACGCCGGGCAGCCGCCCCAGCTCGTCGATGAGGTCCTGCACCACGCCTTCGTACACGGACTGCCGTCCTTCCCGGGGTTCCTTACACACGTACGGTAGTTGGCCGACGCCTCTCTTCGAAAGGCGGGCCGGGTCTCGGAACGGCTCAGAAGGGCAGGCCCGGGATGCCGCTGCCGCCGCCCAGGCCCTGGGCCAGCGGGCCGAGCTTCTGCTGCTGGAGGTTCTGGGCGTTCTCGTTGGCCGCGTGGACGGCGGCGACGATCAGGTCGGCGAGGGTCTCAGTGTCCTCCGGGTCCACCGCCTTGGGGTCGATCTGCAGGGCGCGCAGCTCGCCGGCGCCGGTCACGGTCGCCTTGACCAGACCTCCGCCCGCCTGCCCGTCGACCTCCGTCTGCGCCAGCTCCTCCTGGGCCTTCTGCAGGTCCTGCTGCATCTTCTGGGCCTGCTGGAGCAGCTGCTGCATGTTGGGCTGGCCACCACCGGGAATCACGATCACTCCTGGATTCGTCGTTTCATCCGTTGTGTTTTCCGTTGTGCACGAGCCTACGTGGTCCGCGCAGCCATCGCCCCGCCACTCTTTCGAGTGAGATCACGGTGACTCGCCTACCTGATCAAGGCCCTCTTGCGGGCGGAAAACCGGCGAAAGGCACGCCCGTGCCACCCATTGGGCGGTAGGAAGGGTCCCGCCGGGCGGTGGTGGGGGGCCGCGCCCGCACGCGATGTCACGCAACGTGAGCGGCCGTGATCAGTAGGGAGTGCCGGGTGGGTCAGCCGGAGATGCAGCCCGAGGGTCCGCCTCAGGACGGGTGGGGCGAGGGCGCGGCCGGCTTGCGGCCGGGCGATCTGGTCGGGCGGTCCTTTCCGCTCGGGGACTGGGGCGAGCCGGCCGAGCGGCTGCACGAGCTGTACCGGTGGGTGGAGCGCGGGGCGCTGGAGACGGCGGCCTGGTACCTCGTGGACCGGGTGTGGAAGCGGCGGGGCGCGCGGGTGCTGCGCGCCGGAGCCGCGGCGGGGGCGGTGACCGGGGCCGCCATGCCGTTGCTGGATCTGACGGGGCTGCTCGGCGGGGCCGCCGCCTGGGGGTATCTGGCGCTGCTGCTCGCCGTGGCGTGCGTGGCGGTGGACCGGTTCTTCGGCGTGACCTCGGGCTGGATAAGGGACGTGGCCACCGCGCAGGCCGTGCAGCGGCGGCTGCAGGCGTTGCAGTTCGAGTGGGCCTCGGAGAGCGTGCGCGAGGTTCTGGGGCCCGCCGAGGGGACGGCCGGGGAGGCCGCCGAGCGGTGCCTGGGGGTGCTGCGGAGGTTTGCCGAGGACGTGACGGAGCTGGTGCGGACGGAGACGGCGGACTGGATGGTGGAGTTCCGGACCGGCTCGGCGCCCATGGGGATCCAGTCGGCGGTGTCGGGTTCGGCGCGGGCGGCTGTGGACGGGTCGAGCGCCAACGGGCGGTTCACCGGGCCGCCCGGGCCGGGGGCACGACCGAACATGCCCCGACAGCGGCCGCCCGAGCCCAGGTGACGCTCACTGGCGCGTGTAGTCCAGTTTCTCGCCGTTGCTGGTGTTGACGCGCTGCAGGGTGCCGTTGGGCAGCAGGCTGATCTCGGTCGCGCCGCCCGGTTTGCAGTAACCGGAATCGCCCTGGGTGACCGTGGACGGGCCCAGCTCCAACGGGCCGTTGCCGCCCGGGTCCGCGGTGAGCTGGGCCTGGAACACGCAGTGGTAGTTGCCGCTGGTAGTGGGGCCGTCCGCGACGAGGGTGAGCAGCGCGTCGCCCACCTTGCCCTGCCGGATGGTGAGTTGGCGGGTGTTCGCACCGTCCTTGTTGGTGATCGTGGCCGTCCAGGTGCCCAGGTAACCCGACGGGACCGCGCCGCCCGAGGCGGCGGAGGCACTGGCGGAGGCGGTGGCCGTCGGGGGCGGCTGGGAGGTGTTCGGGCCGGAGGTTCCGGGGGCGGTGGTCGGGGCCGGGCCCGCCTTGTCGTCGCCCTTGTTGCCGCCGCCCCCGTTCATGAGCGCGTAGACCGACCCACCCGCCCCGAGCGCGACGACCAGCGCCACGACGACCAACAGCGCGGTGGAACGGCCGTTCTTACGGGGCGCTTCGGGCGGCGGCGCCATCACCGGGCCGCCGTAGGAGGGTCCGTAGGGCGGGGTGGAGCCGAGGCCGCCGTACGGGCCGGGTTGCTGGGGGTAGCCGTAGGCGGCGGGCTGCTGCGGATAGCCGTACCCGGGATGCTGCTGCGGGTGGCCGTAGGCCGGGTGGGCCGGGGGCGGGGTCTGGCCGTGGGACGGCGGGGGCGTCTGGGCACCGCCCTGACCGGCCACGACCGTCGGCAGGTGGTCCAACGGGGTGGCGGTACCCGGCTGTTCGGGGGCGACCCGGGCTCCGGAACCGACGCCGGCATCCGCACCGCCGCCTGCCCCCGCACCCTTCCCGTTCTTCTCGAGCGAAGGCCTCCCCGAGCCCCCACCCCCGGCCGTCCCCTCCCCCGACTGATCCGGGTCCTCCGTGTCGAGCAACTGCACGGCGTGGCGGCCGAGTTGGGCCACCAGGGCGCTCGGGAGCCAGGGGTCGCGGGAGCGGCCGTCCAGGACCGTGTCCTCGGCGCCCGTGCGCTCCAGCACCTCGTCCAGCGTCGGTCGCGCCCCCGGGTCCTTCTTCAGGCAGTCGCGGACGAGGTCGGCCAGGCCCTCCGGCACCCCCTCCAGGTCGGGTTCCTCCTGAGCGATGCGGAACATCAGCGCGTGCACCCCGCTGTTGGCGGTGCCGAAGGGCAGGGCGCCGGTGGCCGCGTACGCCAGGACGGAGCCGAGGCAGAAGACGTCGCAGGCCGGTGTGATCCGGTCGCCGCGCACCTGCTCGGGCGCCATGAACCCGGGCGAGCCGACGAGGGCGCCGGTCCGCGTCAGGCCCCCGTCGGTCACCGTCTCCAGGGCGCGCGCGATGCCGAAGTCGATGACGCGGGGTCCGTCGATGGTGACGAGCACGTTGGACGGCTTGAGGTCGCGGTGGATGATCCCGGCGGCATGGATGTCCTTCAGTGCCTGCGCGAGCCCGGCGGCGAGGATGCGCACCGACCGCTCGGGCAGCGCGCCGTGGTCGTGCCCGACGACCTGCTGCAGGGTCGGCCCGGCGACGTACCCGGTGGCCACCCACGGCACGGCGGCCTCGGTGTCGGCGTCGAGGACGGGTGCCGTCCAGTGCCCGCCGACCTGCCGTGCGGCCTGCACCTCCTGCCGGAACCGCGCCCGGAACTCCTCCTGCGCGGCCAGTTCCCGCCGGACCAGCTTGACGGCGACGGTCCGCCCCCGGTCCGACCGGGCGAGGTACACGAACCCCATCCCGCCCGCGCCGAGCCGCCCCAGCAGCCGGTACGCCCCGATCCGCTGCGGATCTCCCGCCCCGAGCTTCTCCATCGCAGGCCCCCCGAAATCCCCCGATACGCCCCTGTACGACAGCCCCACGATAGTGCGGGCGAGGAGGGAGGAGGACGGGAGCGGTGTCTACGGTTCCGTAACAGGCGGTCCCAGCTGGTCGAGCACCTTGGACAGCCGTTCCAGTGTCTGTACGGCCTCCGCGAGTTCGGCTTCCCCGAAGGCCTCCGCGAGCCGGTCGGCGAAGGCGGCGTGACCGGGGTTGATCCGGTGGATCGCCGCGCGCCCCTCCTCGGTGGGCGCGAGTAGTTTGGCACGGCGGTGGGCCGGGTTGGGCCGGTACTCGGCGAGGCCGCGCTCCACCAGCAGATCGGCGATGCGCTGCACGCTCTGCCGGGTTCTGTGCTTTCTGGGGGACACCCCCAGACCCCCGTCCATAGCCCGGGCGATCCCGGCGACCGTCAGCGGCTCGGCGAGCACCGCGCCGAGCACCTGCCACCAGGCAGCCGTGAGGCCGGAGGGCTTGGCCAACTCCTCTGCCACGCCCAGGAATTGGCCGTTGAGCCGGAAGACCCCGAGCGCGCTGCGGCTGAGCAGGTCCTGTCGTTCCCGGCTCATCCCGCGGCCGCCTTCCGCAGGACGGCGAAGGCCTCCGGGTCCGAGTCGTGGAACAGCCGGTACCAGGCGTCGAGGAGCTCACCGTCGTACACCCCGAGCAGCCGGAAGATCTCGCGCGCGAAGGCGACGGGTTCGGTGGGTCCGGCGGTGACCAGTGTCCCGCCGGTGACGGCGTCCGCGTCGACGTACCGCCCGCCGCCCTGGTAGCCGGTCGCGGCGAGGTAGAAGGAGACGGCGCTGGTGTGGTCGCGGTCGTCCAGCAGTCCCTCACGGGCGAGCCCGGCGGTGGCCCCGCAGATCGCGGCGACGGGCGTTCCCGCGTGGAGGAACTCCCGCGCCTTGCGGGCGAAGGGCGCGAGGTCCTCGCCTACGTCCCAGGCGTCGGCGCCCGGCAGGATCAGCAGGGAGCTGTCCTCGGGGCGTACGTCGGCCAGGGCGAGGTCGGGCTCGATGCGCAGGCCGCCGATGGACCGGACCGGTGCGGGCGTCGGCCCGACCGTACGGATCTCGTAGCCGGCGCGGGCGAGGTACGCGGTGGCGTGTCCGGTCTCCCAGTCGGCGAGCGTGTCGTAGACGGCGAGGTGCACTGGCTTGCGGCTCATGGCTGCTCCTCCGGGTGAGACCCTATGACAGCAGGCTGTCGCTTGGACAGGATGCTGTCAATGGTTGGCCCCAGACACTCTCACCGTCGACAACCTGTCGCGGAAACCCCCGCACCGCAGACAGGTCGCCGATACCGTCCCTTCGCACCCCGCCCCTACGCTCGCCGCCATGACCCCTCAGCCGAACCCCCAGGCCGGCGCCGCCGTGAAGGCGGCGGACCGGGCGCACGTCTTCCACTCCTGGTCAGCGCAGGAGCTCATCGACCCGCTCGCCGTCGCCGGTGCGGAGGGGTCGTACTTCTGGGACTACGACGGGAAGCGGTACCTCGACTTCAGCAGCGGGCTCGTCTACACGAACATCGGCTACCAGCACCCCAAGGTCGTCGCCGCGATCCAGGAGCAGGCCGCACGCCTGTCCACGTTCGCGCCGGCGTTCGCCATCGAGGCCCGTTCGGAGGCGGCGCGGCTGATCGCCGAGCGGACGCCCGGTGATCTGGACAAGATCTTCTTCACCAACGGCGGGGCCGACGCCGTCGAGCACGCGGTGCGGATGGCGCGGCTGCACACCGGGCGGGCGAAGGTGCTGTCGGCGTACCGGTCGTACCACGGCGGTACGCAGCAGGCCGTCAACATCACCGGGGATCCCCGGCGGTGGGCCTCCGACAGCGCCGCCGCCGGCGTCGTGCACTTCTGGGCGCCGTACCTCTACCGCTCCCGCTTCTACGCGGAGACCGAGGAGCAGGAGTGCGCGCGGGCGCTGGAGCACCTGGAGACGACCATCGCCTTCGAGGGGCCCGGGACGGTCGCGGCGATCATCCTGGAGTCCGTTCCGGGGACGGCCGGGATCATGGTGCCGCCGCCGGGATACCTCGCCGGGGTGCGGGAGATCTGCGACCGGTACGGGATCGTCCTCGTCCTGGACGAGGTCATGGCCGGGTTCGGGCGCACCGGCGAGTGGTTCGCGGCCGACCTGTTCGGTGTCACGCCCGACCTGATGACCTTCGCCAAGGGTGTGAACAGCGGCTATGTGCCGCTGGGCGGGGTCGCCATCTCGGGAGCCATCGCCGAGACCTTCGCCAGGCGGCCGTATCCCGGCGGGCTCACCTACTCCGGGCACCCGCTCGCCTGTGCCGCCGCTGTCGCGACGATCCGCGTGATGGCGGAGGAAGGGGTCGTCGACAACGCGCGGCGGCTCGGCGAGAGCGTCGTCGCGCCCGCGCTGCGGGAGCTGGCCGAGCGGCACCCGAGCGTGGGTGAGGTGCGCGGGACCGGCATGTTCTGGGCGCTGGAGCTGGTCAAGGACCGGGAGACCCGCGAGCCGCTGGTGCCGTACAACGCGACCGGTGAGGCGAACGCGCCGATGGCCGCCTTCGCCGCCGCCGCGAAGAAGCACGGCCTGTGGCCCTTCGTGAACATGAACCGCACCCATGTGGTGCCGCCGTGCAACGTGAGCGAGGCGGAGCTGAAGGAGGGCTTCGCGGCGCTGGACGCGGCGCTCTCGGTGGCCGACGAGTACACGCGGTAGCCGTCCCCTCGCCCTCAGCGGTCGCACCGGCCGCGTACAGCTACGCGAGTAAACACCGGGGCAACCCGAACGCGTAAGGTGGCGTGCTCGTAGATATGGACGAGTACGCCACCCGACGTTTTCGAGGAGACGCCCCGACCATGCCCGGCAGCAGTGGCAACGGCTCCGTGACCCGCAGCACCCTGCGGCAGCAGATCGCCGACGCGCTACGCGACGAGGTGCTCGCCGGGCGGCTGCAACCGGGCCAGGAGTTCACGGTCAAGGAGATCGCCGAACAGTACGGCGTCTCCGCGACGCCGGTGCGCGAGGCGCTGGTCGACCTGTCCGCGCAGGGGCTGCTCGACGCGGACCAGCACCGCGGCTTCCACGTCCACGAGTACTCGGCGGCCGACTACCGGGGCATCGTCGAGGCCCGCAGCCTGATCACCGACGGCATGTTCCACGCCCTCGAGGTCGACGGCGACCGCTTCCCGCCGCACGACGAGGCGCGTGCCGTGGCCGCCCTCGCCGGGGTGCGCCGGCGCGGCGAGGAGGCGCAGCGGGCCTCGCGGGCCGGTGACGTCACCGTGCTGATCGGCTACGACCTGCGCTACTGGCACGAACTGAGCTCGATGTTCGGCAACCCCTACCTCGCCGACTTCCTGCACCGGCTGCGCGTGCAGTCCTGGGTGTGCGCGGTGCAGCACCTGCGCCGGCTGACCGATCTGCGCGGCGCCCTGTGGTCCGGCCACACCGATCTGGTCGACGCCCTGTCGCACCGCGACACCAAGAAGGCCCGGTCGATCGTCGACGGGTACAACGCGCACGCCCTGGCCCTCATCGAGCGGCTGTCGGACCGGTGAGCGCCCTGGACACGGAGGCCGTGGATGTTCCCCTCGGCCCCTCGGTGGACCTCTCGGTCGTCATACCGGCCTACAACGAGGAGCTGCGGCTCGGACCCACGCTGGACGCGGTCACCCGCTATCTGCGGGAGAACGCGGGCCGCCTGGGCGAGTGGGAGATCGTCGTCGTGGACGACGGGTCGACCGACGGCACGCGCGAGCTGGTCACCGCCCGGCAGGACCCCCGGATCCAGCTCGTCAGCAGCCCGCGCAACCGTGGCAAGGGCAGCGCCCTGCGCCTGGGCGTGGCCGCCACCCGGGGCCGCCGGGTGCTGGTCACGGACGCCGATCTCGCGGCGCCGATAGAGGAGCTGGACAAGCTCGACAAGGCGATCAGCGAGGGCGACGCGGCGGCGATCGGCTCCCGTATGGCGCCCGGCGCCACCATCGAGGACCGCCAGCACCTTCTTCGCGAACTCCTCGGCCGCGCCGGCAACTTACTGATACGCGGCGTCGCCGTCCCCGGCATACGGGACACCCAGTGCGGCTTCAAGCTCTTCGACGGCGACCGGGCCCGCGAGGCCTTCGCCGCCTCCCGGCTCAACGGCTGGGGCATCGACGTCGAGGTCCTGCGCCACTTCCACCGCGCGGAGTGGCGGATCGCCGAGGTCCCCGTGCGCTGGTCCCACCAGCCCGGCTCCAAGGTCCGCACCCTCGACTACCTCCGGGTCCTCACCGAACTGGCCCGGCTGCGCGCCCGGTCACCGCGCCCGGCGGACCTCTTCGCCGTCACCGTCTTCCTGCTCATGTCGATGGCCCTGTACTCGGGCCGCCTCTTCGACGCGGACCACCGCTACCTCCCCGACTCCCTCCAGGACCAGAACCAGTGGGAGTGGTTCTTCGCGGTCACCGCCCACAACCTCGTCCACCTGCACAACCCGCTCTTCTCCGACCTGCAGGGCTTCCCCGACGGCGTGAACCTCATGGCGAACACGGTCATGCTGGGCCTGACCGTGCCCTTCGCGCCCCTGACGCTGCTGGCCGGCCCGGCGGTCTCCCTCAGCGTCTGCATGACGCTGGGCCTGGCCGCCACCGCCGCCGCCTGGTACTGGCTGATCGTGAAGCGGGTGGTCCGCAACCGCCCCGCGGCCTTCGTCGGCGCCGCGCTGGCCGCCTTCGCGCCGCCCATGGTCAGCCACGCCAACGCCCACCCCAACTTCGTGATCCTGTTCATGATCCCGCTGATCGTCGACCGCGCCCTGCGCCTGTGCGCGGGCACGCGGGTGGTGCGGGACGGGGTCGTGCTGGGCCTGATGGCGACCTACCAGGTCTTCCTCGGCGAGGAGCCGCTGCTGCTCGCGACGCTCGGGATGGTGCTGTTCGCGGCGGCCTACGCGGTCGCACACCGGGATGTGGCCCGGGCCGCCTGGCGCCCCCTCCTCAAGGGCCTGGCGATCGCGGCCGCCGTCTGCCTGCCCCTCGTCGCGTACGCGCTGACCTGGCAGTTCACCGGTCCGCAGAGCTACAAGAGCGTGCTGCACGGCGACAACGCGGGCAACAGCCCCCTGGCGCTGGTCTCCTTCGCGGAACGCTCCCTGGTCGCGGGCAACGAGCTGCGGGCGAACGCCCTGTCCCTGAACCCCACCGAGCAGAACGCGTTCTACGGCTGGCCGCTGTTCCTCGTCGCCTTCGCGATCGTCGTACGGCTCTGGGAGCAGGCCCTGGTCAGGGTGCTCGCGTTCACCGCGGTCGGCGCCGCGGTGCTCTCGCTCGGCCCGAAGATCCGCATCCCCATGACGGAGGACGTCTACCCCGGGCCCTGGACGCTGCTCGCCAAGGTGCCGCTGTTCGAGTCGGTGATCGAGGGCCGGGTGGCGATGGTGTGCGCGCCGGTGCTCGGCATGCTGCTGGCGCTGGCGCTGGAGCGGCTCGGAGCGACCACGCGGATCGGCACCCAGTACATCGGCCTGCTCGGCATCAGCCTCGCCCTGATCCCGCTGATCCCGGCCCCGCTCAAGGCGGTCGAACGCCCGCCGACGCCGGCCTTCTTCACCGACGGGGCGTGGAAGTCGTACGTCCGCGAGGGCGAGTCACTGGTGACCATTCCGCTGCCCGACTCCGGGTACGCCGAGCAGTTGCACTGGCAGGTCGAGGCGGGCCTCGGCTTCCGGCTCCCCGGCGGCTACTTCAACGGCCCCTACGGCCCGGACCGCATCGGCATCTACGGCGCCTCCCCGCGCTACACCTCCAACATGCTCCGTGACGTCCGCTACACCGGCCAGATCCCCACGATCGGCAAGAACTGGCGGGCGCAGGCCCGGCTCGACTTCGCCTTCTGGAAGGCGGGCGCGCTGGTGGTGGCCCCGCAGCCCAACGACGCCGCCCTGCGCCGGGCCGTGGCGGAACTGGTGGGCCGTGGCGGGAAGTGGGTGGACGGCGTGTGGGTATGGGACCTGCACGACCCGCACCACGGGAGCTGACCTGTCCGAACGGGGTACTCCCCGTGCCGCACCGACTACTCTGCCTTGACTGACCACCTCGCTAGGGAGCCCTCTTTGGCCTGTGACCTGTGGCTGGTACCGCTCGTCGACGTGTTGTGCCACACCCCCGACAACCCCTTCGCCGAGGAACTCGCGCAGTACAACAACGTGCTCGCCGCGGCCGGGCTGCCGCCGGTCCCGGTGTACCAGTACATGCCGGGCCTGTCCGGCGAGGTCGCCCCGGTCGCCGGCTTCGACTACGACGCGCTGCACTTCCTGCGCCGCGTCTACCTGCTGCAGGTCTGCGGCCTCCCGGTCACCCCGGTCGACGAACTGGGCGGCGACTACGAGCAGTTGCTGGAGATGTTCGAGGCGACGGCCCAGCAGTCCCACCTGGTCTGGCACTACGACCACGCGGGCGCGTACGTCCCCGTCGACTTCCCCCAGCCCCTCTCCAGCGACGACCTGCTGGCCGGCGGCGGGCCCCTGGGCTCCTCGCAGGCCCTGCTCAGGGAGCTGGAGTACGTCGCCCCGTCGATCGGCATCGACCCCGCCAACCCCCCGGCGGCGCCGGAACCGCCGCGCGCCCCCACGGAGTTGGAGGAGCCGGCCGTCCCGGCGCCGTACGACCCGAGCCCCTTCGCCCGGGAGCGGCACGTCTGGCTCGGCCTGCACGCGGCGACGACCCGGAGTCTGGCGCAGGGGTCGATGATCGTCTTCAGCTGACCCGGCCTTCAGCCGTCCCGGTCTTCAGCTGCCCCGGCCGGGGCTCAGCGCCCGAGCTGCGACAGGCCCTTCTGCACGTCCTCGAAGTTCATCAACGGCGTGTAGGACACCTTCGCGTCCAGGTTGAGGAAGAACGGCTCGCTGATCACCGGCATGAGGGAGACGTCCTCCATGTCGAAGATCAGGTAGGCGGTCCGCTGCCCGTCCTCGGCCGTGAAGTAGGCCGCTTCGGGCTTGATCTGCTCCATCGACACCTGGACCAGCTTCCCCAGGGTGCCGTTGCGGATGGCCTCGTTCGACTTCGCCGTGTCCATACCGACCTTCAGCAGTACGCGCATCGCCTTCACCTTCTTCTGTCGGACACACACACCTGCACGACACCACCGTATGCCCGGCATACACCGATTGCCCTGTTATGCCCTTTTCTACGCCGGGTGGTGGCCGGGGCTACCTCGCGAGCCGCCCGCGTATCCGGCGTACCTGGGGGTTGTCGGTTACGGCGTCCAGGAAGCGGCGGCCGGTGCCCGGCTCGTACGCCGGACCCTCCAGGCGCAGGAGCGTGCCGTCGCGGACCGTGGCGTGGGCGACGGGGGTGGCCGACTTCGGGAGGGTGACCGGGTGGCGGCCGGAGGGGAGCTTGAGGCGGGCGGGAAGGCGAAGGTGCGCCACCGTGCCCTCGGGGACGAGTTCGGCGTCCACCGTCACGGTGGAGACGGTGACCTTGAGACGGCCGGCCGGGGTGCCCGGGGCCACCGCGACGTAGGGCAACGGGAGGGAGCGGTCGCCGCGCTCGGCGTTCGTCGCGGCGGCGGTGGCCGTGTCGGGGCCCAGCTTGCGCTGACGCTGGTCGACGTCGAGGGCGAGCTGGCCGCTGCCGGTCCAGTACGGCAGGGCGAGCCGGCCGCCGGTCAGGGCGGGGCCGGCCGCCGGGGCGCCCGGGGTGCCGTCGCCCGTCAGGCGCACCATGCGGTCGATGCCCAGCAGCTGCACGAACGCCCACACGTCGTGCACCCCGCGCTCCAGCGGGCGCCCGCCCGCGAGCCGCTCCGGGTCGAGGCTCAGCCGCCCCGCGGCGACGACCCGCGAGCGTCCCTCGCCCGTGGGCTGGAGGCGCACCTCCAGATCACCGTCCGGATACCACCAGTCCTCCCGGTCCCGGTCCTTGACGACCAGCTCGGCGCAGGCGAGCCGGAAGGGATCGGGAACCTCCCACCCGTCCGCGGTCCCCGGCACCCCGTCCACCAGCTCGGGATCCAGCCACCACGTCCCGTCCCGCTCGAGGAGGACGAGCGGCTCCCCGTCCCCCCGCAGCAGATCCACGGTGACGTCCGCGACCAGCCGCCCGTCCTCCCACCGCAGCCCACCCATCTCGCTGCGGGCCTTCACCTCCCGGACCCTCTCCGCGAGCGCGACCGCCCCGTCGAAGTCGTCGCCCTCCAGGAGCGCGGCCCGCAGCCGCGACACCGCGGGCAGGCCCTCGCGTACGGCCGGCGGGAACTCCGCCAGGGCCAGTTCCCGTGCCGCCGCGAACCGCTGCCGCTGCTCGGCCGGGTCCTCGCGCAGGATCTCGGGCTCGCGGGTCCGGGAAAGGACCTCGACGTGGTACAGGCGGTGCAGGAGGCGGTTCTGCAGTGCGTCGACGTCGCTCGAGGCCTGGGTGCCGTCCTTGATCTGGCGGACGACGGTGCGGCAGTTGGCCCAGAAGCCGTGCCGGGGGTTGAAGCGGTGCTGGGTGTTGTTGCCGCCGTCGTCCCGCTTCATCCAGTAGTAGCAGGGGTAGTCGGCGAGGATCGAGATCCGCTCGGCCTTGAGGTAGGCGGCGCTGACGAAGGCCAGGTCCTCCAGGATCCAGGGCCCCTCGGGGAACCGCAGCCCGTGCTCCTCGACGAACGCGCGCCGGAACATCTTGTGCGGCGACATGCTCTGCATCAGCTCGTCGTTCTCGATGGTGCAGGCGTCCACCGTGTGCCGGAACAGCCGCCGGGGCCGCACCATCGTGCTGGACATCTTGCCGAGCACCACGTCGGCGTCGTTGCGCTTGGCGTGCTCGTACAGCCGCTCCAGCGCCTCGGTCCCGAGCATGTCGTCATGGTCGACGAACTGTATGTACTCGCCGCGCGCATGCCGCATCCCGAGATTGCGGGGCGCACCCGGCCAGCCGGAGTTGGCCTGCGTGTGCACCTGCACGTTCGGATGCCCGGCCGCGATCTTCTGCAGCCTGCTCAGCGTGTCGTCCGTCGACCCGTCGTCGACGTAGACGACCTCGTACTCGTCCGCCGCCAGACTCTGCCCGAGCAGCGACGGCGCGCACTCGTCGACGTACTTCCCGGTGTTGTACACGGGAACGATCACGCTGACCTTGATTCTCGGCATCCAGGGACTTTACCGCCCGAACGTGGTGGGGGGGGGGGGGGGGGGGGCGGGCGCCCCCCCCCCCCCCCCCCACGGCCATCAGAAGACCGGCGTCCCGTTCTGCGTGAGCCTCCAGTTGACCGACGCGAAGTCCTTCGGGTTCAGGGTGCCCTTGGCCGTCACGTAGTCGATCATCAGTTGGCGGATCTCGTTGGTGGAGCTGTAGGCGATGTCGGCGGTCGCGATGTGCGGGTAGCCGGAGCCGCCGTTGGCGCGGTAGTTGTTGACGGCGACGACGAAGACCTGGTTGTCGGCGACGGGCGCGCCGTTGTAGGTGAGGTTCTTGATGCGGGAGCCCTCGGGCTGCGCGATGTCGATGTCGTAGGAGACGCCCGCCGCCGTGTCGTACATGTAGTCCCAGAAGTTGTTGGCGTTGGTCAGCGTGGCGGTGTCGACCTTCGTGCCGGCGGGGACCTGGTGGTAGTACTTCGCCGCGTACTCCAGGTAGTCCTTGAGCTGGGCGCCGGTGAGCTTCTTGCCGTAGAGGGTGTTGTCGTAGATGTACAGGCCGGCGATGTCCTTGATCGTGACGCTGCCCGCCGGGATGTCGGCCGTGCGGGAGAAGGGCGCCGCCACCGAGATCAGCGGGAGCGCCGCGTCGGACGCCGACAGGCCCGCCTTCACCGTGGCCGTCTGGACCTGGTGGATGAAGTCCATGATCGGCACGTCCTTCCAGCAGGACTCCGCCGCCGAGAGGTCCTCGGTGCAGGTGCCGACCGGTGTGTTGACGTACTTCACGACCAGCTCGTGGTCGGCCTGCAGGAGCTTCTTGATCTCCGGGTCCTCGTCCACCCCGTTGGGGTTGAGGGTCTGCGCGGTCTTGCTGGTGACCTTCCAGCGGCCGTGCACCAGCTCGACCTCGAAGTCGAAGACGGTGAGGCGGTAGCCCCAGCAGTACGGCTCGGACAGCAGGACGTCCTCGCCGGTCTCCTCGTTCTTGACGGAGTACGAGGAGACCTCTTTGTGCGTGTGGCCGACCAGGATCGCGTCGATCCCGGGGACCTGCTCGGCGACCAGGTTGGAGGCGTTCTCGACGTACGGGAGGGCGTCGCCGTACGACGTCGATCCGTCGAGGCCGGAGTGGTCGGTGAGGAACACGACGTCACAGCCCAGCGCGCGCAGCCGCGGCACGTACTTCTTCGCCTGCTCCACCAGCCCGGGGAAGACCATCTTGCCGCTGACGTTGTCCTTGTCCCACAGCGCGATCCCGGGGTTGGTGAGCCCGAGGATGCCGACCTTGATGTCCGGCGCGCCCGGCACGCAGATCCGCTTCACGGTGTACGGCGGGAACGCCGGCCGCAGGGTCTTCGCGTGGAGCGCGTTCGCGCCCAGCAGCGGGAAGTGACACTGCCGCTCGAACTTGCGCAGCACCTCGATGCCGTAGTTGAACTCGTGGTTGCCGAGGGCGGCGGCGTCGTAGCGCATGTGGTTCATGGCGACGGCCATCGGGTGTCTCGGGCCGTGCTTGCCGTTCTTGCCCGTGATCGGGTCGACCCGCGCGAAGTAGTAGGCCAGCGAGGTGCCCTGGATGATGTCACCGGCGTCGACGAGCAGCACGTGCTCCTCGCCCTTCGCCGCCCGCTGCTGCTTGATGAGCGTGGCGACCCGGGCCACGCCCACGGAGTTGCCCGCCTTGTCGCTGTAGGCCGCGTCCTTGTAGTAGTCCCAGTCGAAGACGTGGCTGTGCAGGTCGGTGGTGCCCAGGATGGAGAACGACCAGGTCTTACGGTGGTGTTCGGGCGCACGCTCGGCGGCCTGCGCGGTGCCGGCCCCGATGGTTCCCGCGGCGGCGACGGCGGCCCCGGTGGCGGCCGACTTCTTCACGAACTCCCGGCGGTTCAGCGGACTGACGGGCATACAGGCTCCTGGGAATGGAGTGGACTGGGGAGGGCGCAGCGGCGGGCTACCCGCGTAGATGCTTGCGCCCCGCCGAGTCCGTACGGAACCAGGAGCAAGTCATGGGCCGGTCAAGGAAGTCCATGACCGGCCCAACAACTCGGGGAGAAAAGGGATTTACCCTGATGAGCTCTACAGGAACGAGTTGATCTCGATCGTCTCGTCCCGCCCGGGTCCGACCCCGATCGCGGAGATCGGCGCGCCCGACATCTCCTCCAGCGCCTTCACGTAGTCCTGCGCGTTCTTCGGCAGGTCGGAGAAGGACTTCGCCTTGGTGATGTCCTCGTTCCAGCCCGGCAGGTACTCGTAGATCGGCTTCGCGTGGTGGAAGTCGGTCTGGGAGTACGGGAGTTCCTCGACGCGCCGGCCGTCGATCTCGTAGGCGACGCAGACCGGGATCTCGTCCCAGCCGGTGAGGACGTCGAGCTTGGTGAGGAAGAAGTCGGTCAGGCCGTTGACGCGGGTCGCGTACCGGGCGATGACGGCGTCGAACCAGCCGCAGCGCCGGTCGCGGCCGGTCGTCACACCCCGCTCGCCGCCGATGCGGCGCAGCGCCTCGCCGTCCGCGTCGAACAGCTCCGTCGGGAAGGGGCCCGAGCCGACGCGGGTCGTGTACGCCTTGAGGATGCCGATGACCCGGCTGATCTTCGTCGGGCCCACGCCGGCTCCGGTGCAGGCACCGCCGGCGGTCGGGTTCGAGGACGTCACGAACGGATACGTGCCGTGGTCGATGTCGAGGAGCGTGCCCTGGCCGCCCTCGAACAGCACGACCTTGTCGTCCTCCAGCGCCTGGTTGAGCACCAGCACGGTGTCGGCGACGTACGGCCTGAGCTTGTCGGCGTACTGCAGCAGCTCCTCGACCACCTGGTCGACGGCGATCGCGCGCCGGTTGTAGAGCTTGGTGAGCATCTGGTTCTTGACGTCGAGGGCCGCTTCGACCTTCTGGGTGAGGATCGACTCGTCGTAGAGGTCCTGGACGCGGATGCCGACGCGGTTGATCTTGTCCGCGTAGGTGGGGCCGATGCCGCGCCCGGTGGTGCCGATCTTCCGCTTTCCGAGGAAGCGTTCCGTCACCTTGTCCACCGTCACGTTGTACGGCGTGATGATGTGGGCGTTGCCGCTGATCATGAGCTTGGACGTGTCGACGCCGCGGGCGTTCAGTCCGCTCAGCTCGGAGAGCAGGACCGACGGGTCGACGACGACACCGTTTCCGATCACCGGGGTGCACCCCGGCGAGAGGATTCCGGAAGGGAGCAGGTGAAGGGCGTACTTCTGGTCGCCCACGACCACCGTGTGGCCGGCGTTGTTGCCGCCCTGGTAGCGCACCACATAGTCGACGGAGCCGCCTAGCAGGTCCGTCGCCTTTCCCTTGCCTTCGTCACCCCACTGAGCACCGAGCAGCACAAGTGCGGGCACGCGCGTACACCCCTTCCGGGCGGGGCATGTCCAAGGTCAGGGGTGTACGCGTAGGGTTCCCGCCGCGTGCACCACGACCGGCCGCGAGCAACGTTGGCCGCGAACCGTCGGACCGGATGGCCCCGGAATAGACGAAGCCCCTGGCGCAATAGCGCAAGGGGCTCTTGCACAAAGATGCTACCCGAGGAAGCGAGGCAGGACCGAGGTGGCGACTTCCGCGACTTCCGATCAGCTGCTGGTGGTCATCGATCCGGTGGCCCGACGGACGGACGGGGAGTCGGTACGTATCGCGAAAGACGTGCTCAGCGCGGGTGCGCGGACCAAGGTGTGCCTGCCGGACAGCCCGGAGGAATTCGCCCGCGCACTGACCCGGCGGGGCTCGCGGCGGCCGGTGGTGGTCGGTGACGACCGCGCGCTGGCCCGCGCCGTGTCCCTCCTGCACCGGCGGCGGGAACTGGCCGGATGTGCGCTGTCGCTGGTGCCGGTGGGCGGTGCGCTGAGCGTGGCCGGGGCGCTGGGGGTGCCCATGGGGGCGGTGGCGGCGGCACGGGCGGTCCTGGACGGCGTCGAACGCCGGCTCGACCTGCTGGTGGACGACAGCGACGGCGTGGTCCTCGGCGCCCTGCGGATCCCCTCGGCGGCACATCGGACCACGGAGACCGAGGAGGGCCGCCCCTGGCTGCGCACGGCCCAGTCGCTGGTACGCACCCTGGTCCCGGCCCGCGAGACCCCGCTTCCGGCGTCCCGCCCTTCCCGCCTGCGCGTCGAGGTCGACGGTGTCACGCTGGTGGACCTCGACCAGCCGGTGGAGACGGTGTCGGTGACCCCGGGCGCGACGGGCGTGGCCGAGGTCGAGGTCCGACCCCTGTCGGTGGGAGCGGAGGCCTCCCCCCTCCTCGCCTCGGGGCGCAGGGTGAGCGTCTCCGGCACGGACTTCCACTACCGCGCGGACGCAGGTGTCTGGGGCCCGGTCCGCAGGCGCACCTGGACGGTGTGGGAGGGCGCGTGGGGGCTCACGGTGCCGGGGGCTCCGTAGGCGGAGCCTGGAAGCCGGTGGTGTCGAGGGTGCAGTCGAAGGGGGCGGGCATGGGCAACTCCCCGCCGAAAGGCATCGTGCAATGCGACTCGTAGCCTTTGGGGGAAGGCGTCCAGAAGACAGTGGCCTGTTTCTCCTGCATGTCGAGAAGCAGGTAGACCGGGACACCGACCCTGGCATAGACATCGGCCTTGACGGTCAAGTCGTTGTTGCGGGTGGAGGGGGAGGTGAGCTCGGCGGCAAAGGAGAGACCTTCGCCGTCCAAGTGGCTGCTCTCCGTCTCGAAGACCCGTTCATGTGCTGCGTAGATGTCTGGCCCGAACGCGCTTGCCTCACCGGGGAAGACGAACAGGAACGGTCCGTAATCCATCTGGTGCCCCTCGGGTAGGCGCGCCTCCAACTGGCGACACACCAGACGCATCACACGGTTGTAGTAGCCCTTCGACCACGGCGACACAACGACGTTCCCCCTGATGATCTCTGCTTTGTAGCCGTCGGGCACATGGAGCTCGTCGAGGAGGTCTAGGAGCTCCTCGAAACCGCTGCCGCTTATCGTCGGTCGCTCAGTCATCAACGTCATGATGCGCCCTCCCCTGTGATGCAGACCAGCCACCACTCAGAGTAGCCGATCAATCACACTTGCCGATCTAAAGGTATGGTTGACAAACATTTAACGCCCCGACACTCTTGACCGACTCATTCGGGCTACAGAGTTCCGGTCCAGTGCACCAGTGGACCAACAGGGAGAGGGGCCACCCGATGGCAGTGGACGAGGGCGTCACCCCGGCGGCGGCGACGAGCGGTGAGACCACCGTTCACCGGCTGAAACCCAATGCGATCGGCCTGCTCGGCGTCGTGTTCATGGCCGTCGCCACGGCCGCTCCGATCACCGCGATGACCGGCAACGTCCCCTTCATGGTGTCGTCGGGCAACGGCATCGGCGCCCCGGCAAGCTATCTCGTCGCAATGGTCGTCCTGGCAATCTTTTCCGTCGGCTTCACGTCGATGGCGAAACACATCACGTCGACCGGCGCCTTCTACGGATTCATCTCCTACGGCCTCGGCCGCACCGTCGGACTGGCCTCCGGACTGCTCGCCACCTTCGCCTACGTCGTCTTCGAGCCGGCGCTGATCGGCATCTTCTCCTACTTCGCGCACACGACCCTGCTCACCCAGACCGGCATCGACATCCCCTGGTGGATCTTCGCGCTCGTCATGCTGGCCATCAACGCCACCGGCACCTGGTTCGGCGTCTCCGTCGCCGAGAAGCTCCTCGTCGTCCTCCTCGGCACCGAGGTCACCGTCCTCGCCGCGATGGCGGTGTCCGTCGCCCTGCACGGCGGCGGCCCGCACGGCTTCAGCCTCGCCCCCGTCAACCCGGTCAACGCCTTCAAGGGCACCTCCGCCGGCCTCGGCCTCTTCTTCGCCTTCTGGTCCTGGGTCGGCTTCGAGTCGACGGCGATGTACGGCGAGGAGTCCCGCGACCCGAAGAAGATCATCCCCAAGGCCACGATGATCAGCGTCCTCGGTGTCGGCGTCTTCTACGTCTTCGTCTCCTGGATGGCCATCACCGGCAACGGCGAGGTGGAGGCCGTGAAGGCCGCGTCCTCCGCGAACCCGCTCGACCTCTTCTTCAACCCGACCGAGCACTACGTCGGCCACTGGGCGGTCGTCGTCATGCAGTGGCTGATGATCACCGGCTCACTCGCCTGCGGCATGGCCTTCCACAACTGCGCCGCCCGCTACATGTACGCCCTGGGCCGCGAGGGCGTCCTGCCCTCGCTGAAGCACACCATCGGCCGCACCCACGCCCGGCACGGCTCCCCGCACATCGCCGGCCTGGTGCAGACGCTCGTCTCCGCGGTGCTGATCGTCGCGTTCTGGGCCGCGGGCAAGGACCCGTACAACGCCCTCTACGTCCTGCTGGCCATCCTCGGCACGATGGCGATCCTGGTGGTGCAGGCGGTGTGCTCGTTCGCGGTGCTGGTCTACTTCCGCAGGAACCACCCCGAGAGCCGGCACTGGTTCAAGACCTCCGCCGCCCCACTCATCGGCGGCGTCGCGATGCTCGGCGTGGTCGTGCTGCTGGTGTCCAACATGGGCGTCGCGGCGGGCACGGAATCCGGCTCCCTGCTGCTGAAGGCGACCCCTTGGCTGGTCGCCCTGGTCGCGGCGACCGGCATCGGCTACGCCCAGTACCTCAAGCGCCGCTCCCCCGAGCGGTACGCCCTGCTGGGCCGGACGGTGCTGGAGGAGACCAAGGAGCGGTAGGGCGACGCAGGGAGCGCGCTAGTGCCGCGGCAGGCGACGTCCGCCCCGTCGCGACGCCCGGCACGCCGAGAGGACGCTCCCCCACTCTCGACTTCGCTCGAGCGGGAGGGGCCCCCACGACGCCGCTCCTGACCGGGCAACCGCTGCCTGCCGCGGCACTAGTCGCCGAAGCGCTCCCTCCGGTGCGCCCGCCAGCGCTCCATCATGGCCGCGATCTCGGTGTCCACGAACTCGAAGAAGGCGAGTGTCTCCGCCATGCGGCGGCCGGCCGGGGTGTCCGGGCCGAGGCTCTCCACGCCCTCGCGCAGGGCGACTTCCCACCGCTTGAGGACGGCCTCGCGGTTGGTGAGGGCCTCGTACCACTGGTCGCCGTGCACCCGGTAGCGCTCCCGCCGTGAGCCGGGTTCACGCTCGCGCGCGATCATGTGCGTCATGGTCAGATAGCGCACGGCGCCGGAGACCGCCGCCGGGCTGATCTGCAACTGCTCGCCCAGCTCCGACGAGGTCAGCACCCCCTCGTCGGAGGAGAGCAGCGCCGCGAAGACCCGGGAAGGCATGCGCTGCATCCCCGCCTCGACGAGCTGCGCCGCGAAGGTCTCCACGAACTTCGAGACCGTCTCGGGGTCGCGCCCCACCTCGTCCGTCATGGTCACCACCCTATCGAGAGTTCGAAGACTTCGAATACTTCCGATACTTCCGTAACTTCACAAAGTTCTGAAAGAAGCGTACGTTCTGAGGCATGACGAAGGCCATCACGGTCGCCGGGCTCCACAAGTCCTTCGGCCGTACCCACGCCCTGGACGGCCTGGACCTGGAGGTCGAGGCCGGCGAGGTGCACGGCTTCCTCGGCCCCAACGGCGCCGGCAAGTCCACCACCATCCGCGTCCTGCTCGGCCTGCTGCGCGCCGACTCGGGCGCCGCCCAGGTGCTGGGCCGCGACCCGTGGCGGGACGCGGTGGAGGTGCACCGCCGGATCGCGTACGTGCCCGGCGACGTGACGCTGTGGCGGAACCTGTCGGGCGGCGAGGTCATCGACCTGTACGGCCGCCTGCGCGGCGGACTCGACCCGGCCCGGCGCGCGGACCTGGTCGAGCGCTTCGAGCTGGACCCGACCAAAAAGGGCCGCACCTACTCCAAGGGCAACCGGCAGAAGGTCGCCCTGGTCGCCGCGTTCGCCTCGGACGTGGACCTGCTGATCCTCGACGAGCCGACCTCGGGCCTCGACCCGCTGATGGAGGAGGTCTTCCAGCGCTGCGTGGAGGAGGAGCGCGAGCGGGGGCGGACGGTCCTTCTGTCGTCCCACATCCTCAGCGAGGTCGAGGAGTTGTGCGACCGTGTCAGCATCATCCGCAAGGGCCGTACGGTCGAGAGCGGTTCGCTGGCCGACCTGCGCCATCTGACCCGGACCAGCGTGACGGCCGAACTCGCGGGCCCGCCCAACGGGTTGGCGCGGCTGCCGGGCGTGCACGACCTCGACGTCCAGGGCCGCCGGGTCCGGCTCCAGGTCGACACGGACAAACTCGACGCCGTCCTGCGGACGTTGACGGAGTCGGGCGTGCGGTCGCTGACATCGACGCCGCCGACGCTGGAGGAGCTGTTCCTGCGCCACTACCAGGAGGCGTGATGACCTCCCTCACCGGTACGGGCGTGCTGTTGCGCTTCTCGCTGCGCCGCGACCGGGTGATGACCCCGGTGTGGGTGGCGGTCACCGCCCTGATGGTCCTGTCCATGCCGAACACGCTCAAGGGCGTGTACGGCACCGAGACCGAGCGCGCAAACCTGCTGCACCAGGTCGCCACCAACTCCTCCTTCCGCGCGCTGATCGGCCCGGTCTTCGGCGACGGCCTGGGCGCCCTCACCGCCTGGCGCGTCGGCGTCTACGCGGGCGCGCTCGCCGCCGTCACCGGCCTGCTGGTCGTCGTACGGCACACGCGGGACGAGGAGGAGAGCGGCCGGCTGGAGCTGCTCGCGTCCGGCGCGGTGGGCCGCCGTGCCTCGCTGACGGCGGCGCTGCTGGCGGCGGCCGTGGCCGCCGGTGTGCTGGCGTTGCTGGTGGCCGTGGGGCTCGCGGCGCAGGGGGCCGCCGGTGCGCTGGCCTTCGGCCTCGGGCTCGCGGGCGTGGGGATGGTCTTCGCGACGCTGGCCGCGGTCGTCGCGCAGCTCACCGAGAGCGCGCGGCTGGCGCGGGGCCTGACGGCCGGGCTGCTGGGCGCCGCGTTCGTGCTGCGCGCGGCGGGGGATGCGGCGACGAGCGACGGGTCCTCGGTGTGGACCTGGCTGTCACCACTGGGCTGGCTGGAGAACCTGCGCGCCTTCGCCGGCGAACGCTGGTGGGTGCTGGGGCTGTTCGCGATCGCCGTGGCGGCGCAGGGAGCGGTGGCGTACGTCCTCGCCGGCCGCCGTGACGTGGGCATGAGCTTCCTGCCGACGCGTCCGGGCCCGGCGACCGGCCGCCTCGGCTCGGCGGGCGCGCTGGCCTGGCGCCTCCAGCGGGGCGGTGTACTGGGCTGGTCGATCGGCTTCTTCCTGGCCGGTGTCGTCTACGGCGGCCTCACGGACGGCGTGGCGGGCCTGGTCGGCGACAACAGGCAGGCCCGCCAGCTCTTCGAGCGGATGGGCGGGCGCAGCGGCATCACGGACGCGTTCCTCGCCTCGATGACCGGCATGCTGGGGCTGGTCGCCGCGCTGTACGTGGTCGCCTCGGTGCTGCGGCTGAACGGCGAGGAGACCTCGGGCCGCGCGGAACCGCTCCTCGCGAACGCGGTGAGCAGACTGCGCTGGGCCGCCGGCCATCTGGTGATCGCCTTCGGCGGCTCGGTGCTCATCATGCTGCTCGCGGGTCTCGGCTTCGCCCTCGGGTACGGCCGTCAGGTCGGGCCGATCCTGGGCGCCTGTCTGGTGCAGGTCGCCGGGGTGTGGGTGATCGGCGGGGTGGCGGTCCTGCTGCTCGGGCTGCTGCCGCGGGCGGCGGTGGCGGCCTGGGGTGTCGCCGGAGCGGTGCTGCTGGTGGGCTGGGTCGGACCGGCGCTGAACGCTCCGCGGGCGGTGCTGGACATCTCGCCGTACGGCCATCTGCCGAAACTGCCGGGCGGATCGATGGAGTGGGGGCCGGTGCTGGTCCTGCTGGGGATGGCGGTGGTGCTGGTGGGCGCGGGCCTGGCGGCCCTTCGACGGCGGGACCTCGGGGCCTGACCGGGACCGCCTGGGGCCGCGGCACTAGGGCGCGGTGCTCTGGGCGCTGGCGGTGGTGCGGGCGCTGCGCGTACTGCGAAGCCGCTGAGCCGAGGCGATCATCGATGACCAGGACCGGTTGCGCTTGAACGGCAGCTCGAAGACCTGGGAGAACAGCCATGCCCCGAGCAACGAGACCGGCAGGGCCACCGCGAGCGTGAACAAGAAGGTGGGCAGCCCGGGCGCCACGACGTGCGGGGCCACGCGCCGGATCACGGTCATGACGATCGGCAGATGGATCAGGTACAGGCTGTAGGAGAAGCCGCCGAGCCCCTGGACGGGCCGCGCGGTCAGGAACCGTACGACGACGGCGGGCCGGCCGGTGGCGACCGCGGCGATCAGCATGGTCATCGCGGGAGCGATGGCGAGGTCCACCCAGAAGTAGTGGTGCACGCTCCACACGGAGCCCCGGACGACACCGAGACCGGCGACGGGCAGGGCGGCCAGCAGCGCGAACCAGCCCCAGGGCAGGCGCCGTATCCGCTCCGGCGCGGCGACGACGCCCGCGCCCACCACGCCCGCCGCGAACACCGGTGCGAGATGGGGAGCGAGCCAGTTGTCGCCCTCCACCGGGGACGCGCCCGGCGCCGTCAGGCCGTAGGCGATCACCGGAAGGGCGACGCACGCCACCATGACCGCCGCGCTCCACCGCCGCCGGACGAACAGGAGCAGAGGGAAGAGGAGATAGAGCTCGGCCTCCACGCCGATCGACCAGAAGGCACCGTTCGGGGTCGGCGCGGTGAACACGTCCTGGGCGACGAAGCCGTACACCGCAGCCGACGCAGCGGTGGGAGGGCCGAAGTGCGAGGCCGGCACCACGAACAGCGAGACGAGCAGACTCAGGGCCAGCGCCGCCCAGTACGGCGGCAGGATGCGCCACGCGCGTCGGCGCAGGAACCGGGCGACACCGTCCGAGCGCCAGCCGTGCCGCGCCGGGGAGATGGCCAGGGAGAAGCCGGACAGCACCAGGAAGAAGACGACGGCGAGGCGCCCGAACATCAGCCCGCCCAGCCACCCCGGCGCCGAACTGTGCGGATACCCCGGGAAGGTGTACAGCCAGCAGTGGAACAGGACCACGTACAGGGCCGCCAGCCCGCGCAGACCGTCAAGCCCGCGCAACTGCGGCCGGGCCACCCGCTCCTCAGGCGCCCTCGCCGCGGGCGACTCGAGGGTGCTCGTGCTGCCGGCCGGAGGGCTCGCACTCAGTGAAATCGTTCGGCCCTCCCTTGTCGGGAGCGGCACGGTGCCGCCCCAGGGATGGGTACGCGGCGCCCGGCCGAGCAGTTCAACCGGCCGTGACCGAGAGCCCCTCCAACCCCCGGATCACAAAGTTCGGCTTCCGCTTCGGCTCCTCGGCGAGGGCGAGTGCGGGGGCCTTCTCCAGGAGGGCCGTCATGGAGGCGGCCAGTTCGATACGGGCCAGGGGGGCGCCGATGCAGTAGTGGATACCGGCGCTGAAGGAGATGTGCGGGTTGTCCTCGCGGGTGAGGTCGAGCCGCTCGGGGTTCCGGAAGACCTCGGGGTCGTGGTTGGCGGAACCGAAGAGCATGGCGACCTCGGCGCCCCGGGGGATGACGGTGCCGTCGATCTCGATGTCGTCCAGGACCCAGCGTTCGAACAGCTGCAGCGGGGTGTCGTACCGCATCACCTCCTCGACGGCGGCCGGGACCAGGGAGTGGTCGGCGCGCAGGGCCGCCAACTGCGCCGGGTTGCTGAACAGGGCGTACCAGCCGTTGACCGTGGCGTTGACGGTGGCCTCGTGACCGGCGTTGAGGAGCAGGACGGCGGTGGAGATCATCTCCTGCTCGCTGAGCCGGTCGCCCTCGTCGTGGGCGGCGATGAGCCCGGAGATCAGGTCGTCGCCGGGCCGCCGTCGCCGCTCGGCGATCAGCTCACGCAGGTACGCGGAGAACTCGACGGAGGCCCGCACGGCCTTCCTTGCGGTGTCCTGAGACGGGTTCAGCTCGTACATCCCGCAGATGTCGGCCGACCAGGGCCGCAGGGGCCCGCGATCCGACTCCGGGATGCCCAGCATCTCGGCGATCACGGCGACGGGCAGCGGCTCGGCGACGTCGCTGAGCAGATCCCCGCCGCCCTTCTCGACCAGCGCGGCCACCAACTCGCCGGCGAGGGCGTCGACGTACGGCTTCAGCCGCTCCACCGTGCGCGGCGTGAACGCCTTCGACACGAGCCGACGGATCCTGGTGTGGTCCGGCGGCTCCAGATCGAGCATGCCGTGGTCGTTGAGCGTGTGGAACGGCTCGTGCTCGGGCGGCGGCGCGGTCCGCCCGAACTCCTCATGCGTGAACCGGTGCAGGTACGTCCGCCCCAGCCGCCGCTCCCGCAGCAGCGCCGAGACGTCGGCGTGGTGCGGCACGAGCCACTGGTTCGTCGGCTCGAAGTAGTGCACCCGCCCCTTGGCACGCAGCTCGGCGTAGGCGGGGTAGGGGTCGGCGAGGAACGCCGGGTCCCAGGGATCGAAGGCTGCCATGCCCGGACGCTAACCCGGGGCGCCGGGCTCTGACCAGGGGTGTTCTTCAACGGCTGCGCTACGGGTCCACTGGACGACGGAGTCCTGTACGTGTGGTGTTAGCTGGCGACCGCCGGAGAACCGTCAGCTCGGGAGCACCCATGAGCCGAGGCCCGTGTCGAGGAGGCGGGCGGCGCGGCGGACCTCGGCGGTGACCTCCTCGTACAGCCGTTCCGGCGTTTCCGCGCGGTTCAGGTGCCGGTGCAGGGCCTGGAACTGGAGCGGCCACAGGGCCAGCAGCGCCGCCGCGGCGATCCGGGGTTCGGGGGCGTCCAGGGTCGTACCCGCGCGTCGGGCCAGGATCTCGGCGGCGACGGTGACCTGCTGGTCGGTCATGTCACGGTGGTAGGCGCGCAGGGACGGGGTGGATCTGATGAGCGCCGCGAAACGCAGCAGGGCGGCCTTGGCATCGGCCGGGTTCGGCTGGGCGGCGAGCCAGGAGGTGATGGCGGCCAGTTCGGCGGAGAGGATCTCCAGCACGGCCTCGACCGGCGAGAGGGCCGGGTCGGGGAGGGTGGCGCGCAGGGAGTCGAGGGTGGTCTCGCCGAGGTCGAGTACCAGGGACTCCTTCGTCGGGAAGTGGTTGAAGACCGTCTTCTCCGACACCCCGCAGGCCTCGGCGATCTCGGCCACCCGCACCGCGTCGAAACCCCGCTCCAGGAACATCTCGGTGGCGGTGTCCGACAGCCGCTGCCGCAGCAACCGCTTCTTGCGCTCCCGCAGCCCCTCGCCGGCGGGCTCCTCCTCGCGACGACGCAGTGCCGTCCAGTCCACGGTGCGGGTGTTCATGGCGGGAGCTTAGAGCGCCCAGTAGCAGGCGTGCCGGGCATGCCCGGCACGCCCCCGGATACCGAGCAGGCACGAGCCCAGGTGATCATGGAGTCCTCTACGCTCAGTGATCACCGGAGGGCTCGTCCCTGTCCTGCCATCATGCCTGCTCGGACCCCTGTGGGACCGGTTCGTGGCTCTGCTGCCCGAACACGTCGACGCGCGTCCGCTTGGCTGCCACAACCCGCGCATCGCGGACCGGACCGTCTTCGAGCGCGTGATCGGCTGGCGCTGGTCCACGGCTCCGGCCACGAGCGCATTGCGGAGCCACGCGTGGATGAACGGCTTCGGCAAGTTGCGGCGCTGTACCGAGAAGCGCAGCCGCGTCGTGGACTTCCACCTCTACCTGTCCGCGGCGATCGTCACGCTGCGTATGCTCATCCGCCGCGCGACCCCGCGCTACCGCCGGGACGGCCGCCCCACCACCCGACGCCTCAAGTGATCCATCTGCCGGTCGGCCTCAGCCCCAGTCCTGCAGCTGCTGGAGCAGGTCGGCGTCGCCCTCCATCCGCAGCGAGCCGGCCGGGATGCGCATGTACATGAGCAGGGCCATCTCGCTCGCCGTGCCGTAGATGGCGGCGGTGGGCCTGCTCCCTGCGGCCTCCGCCGCGGTGAGGCGGGTGAAGCGGGAACCGGTGGCGTCCACCGTCTGGCGCCAGGAGCCAGCCTCGGCTGCGTGGTAGTCCATGGTGGCGGGCTCGCCCGGCCACGGGACCGTGCTGGTGCAGACGGTGGCGAGGAACTCCTCGATGGCGTCGCCCGCCTCGGTCGTCGGCAGCTCCTGCGGGGTACCGGAGGCCAGCTGGGCGTCGTAGGTGTGGATCAGCGACTCCGGGACGCGGCGGCGGGCCACGGCGGCCACCGTGTGCGGCGAGGCCAGCGGCTCCCACCAGGCCCAGCAGCCCCGGTCCGGGCCGGCCTCGCGCAGAGCAGTAAGCAGCTGCTCCGTCGAGTCGGCCAGCCAGGTTGTGAGGGCCTCGCGCTCCCTGGGCGCCGCCAGCCCGTCCTTGTTCGGCCGCTCGTCGCCCGGCGCGGTGTTGAGCACGATGTAGGACCAGAAGCGGTCCCCCTCACTGAGGTGGTTCGCCAGGTCGTACAGCGTCCAGCCCGGGCAGGACGGGACATCGGCGTCGAGGCTGGGGGCCGCGGCGACGGTGGCGCGGAACGCGGCGGAACGCTCGTCAATCCTCCGCAGCAGGGTGGGGAAGTCGAGATGATCAGTCACGCGGACCTTGTATCACCCCGACCGGGACTCTCGCACTCGATTAAGACCGCCCAGCACGCCTACTGCCGGGCGCTCTTAGTTGCGTTGAGCTGTGGTGCTGGCCCCGTCGAGCGCTTCGCGGATGATGTCCGCGTGTCCGGCGTGCTGGGCCGTCTCCCTGATCAGGTGCAGCAGGATCCGACGTGCGGACCAGTGGACGGTCTCCGGTGGGGACCAGGGCGTCTTGGGAAGAGGAACGCTCCGGCCGAGGTCCGGGAGGGCGGCCACGGACGCCTCGGTTCTCCGAGCTGCAGCGGCGTACTGCTCGAGCAGCCCGGCGAGCGTCTCGCCGTCGACCATGCGGTACTGCTCCAAGTCGAGCATGCCGTCCGGCAGTTCTCCATCCCCCTTGCTCATGATCTGCGCCCAGACCTGCTCACCTTGAGTGAGGTGCTTGAGAATGCCGCCCAGGGTGAGCTCGCTCACCGTCGTGCGCTCCGCGGCCTGCGCGTCGGTGATCCCGCGCACGGTGATCAGCAGCAACGTCCGCTGCTCCGCGAGCGCGTGCAGCAGATCATCGTGCTCGCCTGGGAGAGACGGGGATGGCGTTGGCGACGAAGTGGTCATGGACCGACCGTAGGAGGCATATAGGCCGGGCGCTGTCCTCGTTGCCCTCCCCGGCTCAGGGCCCGGTGGCCCCTTCCGCCAGGTCCTTGATCGCGGCGAGGCGGTGTTCCCACTGGGTGGCGAGGGCGTTCATCCAGTGCGTTGCCTGCCTCAGCGGCTGCAGGTCGGCTTCGTAGCGGACCTCCCGTCCGGCGCGATGGGCGCGTACCAGTCCGGCGCGGTCGAGGACGGCCAGGTGTTTGGCCACCGCCTGGCGCGTGACGGGAAGCCCCGCTGCCAGGGAAGTCGAGGTCGCGCCGCCCTCGCGGACGAGGACGGTCAGCACCTCTCGGCGGATGGGGTCGGCCAGGGCCACCAATACGTCCTCAGGGGCCACTTCACCCTCGGTGGTGCTGGTCATGCCGTGGTCTGTTCGCAGTCCGCCCGCAGTTGGTCGAGCTTGCCGGGCCAGTTCTGACTGTTGGCGCGCTGCCGGTCGGCGGCCTCGCCGGCGGGCAGCCCCAGGCTCGCGAAACCGCTCTCCACCATGGTGAGCCGGGTGCCTCCCGCAGAGCTTTCGTCCGTGGCCAGGGTGAACTCGACCAGGGTGGCGTTGGTGTCGTCGGGCTCTTCACCGGCGGCACCCTGAGACCACCGCCAGGACAGGACGCGTGGGGGTTCGACCGTCTCGATACGGGCGGGAATGACACCATGAACGCCATGGTCGAAGACCACAAGACCGCCGGGACGCAGGTCGATCTTGACCGCCTCCCCACTGCCGAACCAGCGGCCCAGGAATGCGGGTTCCGTCAGAACGGACCAGACTCGTTCCCTGGGCGCATTGATCACGATGGTGCGTTCGATCGTGTTGGGAATCATCAGCAACCTCACGTCGACCGGATACGCTACCTCAAGGTTGCACATTCGGGGCGGCATGCGCAACTAGGTGGTTGCATTTATGGACGGCGACTGTCGCGTGGAGCCACGAGGTCGGCATTCCGATGCAGGTAGCGGTTGAGGGGGCCGGCGCACCAGAGGACGCACGAGGTCGGGGGGAAGTCGGCGTTCGTGAAGCGGGTACCACTCACGGATGTGGAGCTTCTTCCGGAGCACGTACGGTCCACGGCGAACCTGTTCGGGCTTCCCGCCTTCTGCCAGTACGGCGTTGGCGGGCCGGGGCCGATCGGGCCCAGTTTCGGGGCGTGGCGGGAGCTCGCCGCCCACACCATGACGACCAACTGGGTTCCGGGAGGGCGGTACCAGGGGTTTCCGTTGATGTACCACTGGCGGGTGCTGCCTGACACGACCGTACTCAGCGGAGAACTCCCGGACGTGGAGCCGGCCGTGGACTACTGGGGAGGCGGCCCGGAGGTACGCCCTCATATCGAGGCCCTTCAGCAGTCCTCCGCGAGCCTGGCACTCTTCCTGGAGTACATCCCTCAGACGCTCGACGAGTGGCTCTTTGGGCAGGTACAGGCTGGCGAAGAGTCGGCCGACCGGGCTTGTTCCCTGGTGGAGGGCGAGTTGGAGGCCGGCACGTCCTTCATGAACGCTCGCGGACTGCTGCACTTCGACGCCCATTTCCAGAACATCCTGTTCGACGGCCGACGCCTTTACTTCGCCGACTACGGCCTCGCCCTCTCCTCCCGATTCGATCTCTCACCCTGCGAGACGAGCTTCTTCGAACTGCACCGGACCTACGATCACTGCTACACGCGCAGCTGGCTGGTGAACAGGCTGATCACGGCCCTCTACGGCTACCGGCGGCAAGAACGCGAGGCCCCTGTCCGCGCCTGCGCGGAAGGGGAGGACCCGCCGGACGGGCCGCAAGCAGCAAGGTCGATCCTCTCCCGCCACGCACCGCTCGCCGCAGTGATGACGGACTTCTACAGGACGAGAACAGGGAGACCCCGTACCCGTCGGAGGCGCTTCGCCGGGCGCTGGATGCGGACAGGTCGCGTCGCCGCTGAGCACCCACTTCCGAGATTATTACTGCTACAGTAATTTTTTAGTGACTGTAATTACTGACGGTCGGTGGCCGACCCCTCCCCGAGGAGCCCCCATGAGCGCCATCCACATAGTCCGCGACTATCCGCACCCTCCTGGGAAGGTCTGGCGGGCGGTCACCGATCCGGAGTTGATTCCGCGGTGGACGGCGACCGGAGCGGGGGCGCGGCCGGAAGGGTTTGCCACCGTGCCGGGGACGCGGTTTCGGTTTGTGGCCAGGCCCAAGCCCGGGTGGAGCGGGGTTGTCGTCTGTGAGGTGCTTGAGGTGCGTGAACCTTCGCTGTTGCGCTACTCGTGGCAGGACGAGGGCGGCGGTGAGGTGACCGAGGTCGTCTACCGGCTCGAACCCCACGCCGGCGGGACCCGGTTCACCTATGACCACACCGGCTTCACCGGCGCCGGCGGGTTCCTCATGGCGAAGGTCCTCGGCAGCGTCCGCGGCAAGATGCTCAGCAAGGGTCTGCCCGCCGTCCTCGATCAGTTGGACTAGCCCGGCGTCACCAGCCGTGCCTCGTACGCGAACACCGCCGCCTGCGTGCGGTCTCTGAGGCCCAGCTTCACCAGGATGCGGCTGACGTGGGTCTTTATCGTGGACTCGGCGACCACCAGGCGCTCGGCTATCTCCGCGTTGGACAGACCCTGGGCGATGAGGACCAGGACCTCCGTCTCCCGGTCGGTGAGGTCGCCGTAGGCCGCCTGGGCGGAGTGGACCAGGCGCGGTGACTCGGAGATCCTGGAGAACTCCGTGATCAGGCGTCTGGTCACGGAGGGGGCGAGCAGGGCCTCCCCGGCCGCCACCACCCGTACGCCGTCGGCCAGTTGGCGGGCCGAGGCGTCCTTCAGGAGGAAGCCCGACGCCCCCGATCGCAGGGCCTGGTACACGTACTCGTCCAGGTCGAACGTCGTCAGGACCAGCACCTTCGACGTGGTGTCGGCGGCCACGATCTCGCGGGTCGCCTCGATGCCGTTCAGCTCGGGCATGCGGATGTCCATCAGGACGACGTCGGGGGAGAGTTCGCGGACCCGGTCGACCGCCTCCCGGCCGTTGACCGCCTCGCCAACGACCTCGATGTCCGGCATCGCGTTCAGCAGGACCGAGAAGCCCTCGCGGACCATCATCTGATCGTCCGCGATCAGTACGCGGATGGTCATGCGTCCCCTTCGCTCACGGGGGCGACCGGCAGGAACACCGTCACCTCGTAACCTCCCTCGTCCGTCCGGCCCGCCGTCATCTCCCCGCTGAGCATCGAGACCCGCTCCCGCATACCGGTGATGCCGTGGCCCGCGCCCGGCGAGGGCTTGATCAGCGACGGCTCGGGCGGCGGGCCGTTGACCACGCGCAGGCCGAGTCCGCCCAGAACGTAGCCGATCTCCACGCGGGCCGCCGCCCCCGGGGCGTGCCGCAGGGTGTTGCTCAGCGCCTCCTGCACGATGCGGTACGCCGACAGCTCGACGCCCTGCGGGAGTTCCCGCACCGCGCCGGTCACCACCTTGTCGACGACCAGGCCCGCCTCGCGCACATTGGCGAGCAGTCCGTCCAGGTCGGCGAGGGTGGGCTGGGGCGCATCCGGGGCCTCGTAGTCCTCGGCGCGGACCACGCCCAGCACACGGCGCAGTTCGGTCAGCGCCGCCACCGCGTTCTCCCGGATCGTGGCGAACGCCTTCTCCAGCTCGGGCGGCGGGTTCTGCACCCGGTAGGGGGCGGCCTCCGCCTGGATGGCGACCACGGACATGTGGTGCGCCACCACGTCGTGCAGCTCGCGGGCGATCGTCGTGCGCTCCTCCAGCAGGGTGCGCCGGGAACGCTCGTGCGCGGTCACCGTCTGCTGGGCGCTCACCTCCTGCCGGGCCTCGCGGCGTATGTGCCAGATGGTGACGGCGAGAAGGGCCAGGGCGGAGAGGAACAGCATCTCCATGGTGTTGGAGGGCATGTAGCGCCCGCCCCGGAAGAGACTCTCCGACGCGGCGCCGTACACGGCCGTAAGCAGCCACATCCATGCCGCCGTGCGCGGCCGGGTGCGTATCGCCACCACGGTAAGCACCACCAGATGGGCGACGAAGTTGCCCGGCAGCCACGGCCAGTCGTCGTTCCAGCCGCCCGTCCACACGGCGGCGAACAGGGACACGGCCATCGACAGCCAAAACGCGGCGACGGGCCGCATCGCCGTCAGCACCACCGGGGCCATGGTGAACAGGCCGAGAATCACGTTGACGCCGGCGCCGCTGTTGTCGTTGTTCGTGGCGATGAGCAGCACCAGGGCGCCGGCCGCGATGATCAGGGCGTGCGGGGTCCACATCGCGTACTCGCGCAAGCGGCCGGACCGGCGGCGCACGAACGGGCTCTGCGGGCCCAGGCGGGGCAACGGGCGATAGGCGAAGGCGCCTTTGAACAGGTCCTGCCGCAGCCCGCGCAGGGCGTCCGCGGCCGCCCGGGCCTCGGGACTGCGCGGCTTGTAGGGCTCGTATGCGCTGTCCGCCGGATCCGGCGACAGCCGCTGCGTCTGGGTCGTCTCGGTCACGTTGGAAACGGTAGGCCTCGGCCCGGGTAGCGGGCGTCACCAGTGAGGATGGTCCTGCGGCCTCCCTCTCAGGTACTACGGGTACGGGTGCCGCGGGGTACGGGTCAGTACCCGGACGGGCGCACCAGTCCCGACTCGTACGCGAACACCGCCGCCTGTGTGCGGTCCCTGAGGCCCAGCTTCACCAGGATGCGGCCGACGTGGGTCTTCACGGTCTGCTCGGCGACCACGAGGCGCTCGGCGATCTCCGCGTTCGACAGGCCCTGCGCGATCAGCGCCAGGACCTCCGTCTCCCGCTCGGTCAGGTCGCCGACGCGTTCCTTGAGCGGGGCCCGGGGTCTGCCGTCCAGCTGGGAGAACTGGGCGATCAGCCGTCGGGTGATGCCGGGCGCGAGCAGCGCGTCGCCGGCCGCCACCACCCGTACCGCCTCGGCGAGTTTGTCCGCGGAGGCGTCCTTGAGCAGGAAGCCGGACGCGCCGGAGCGCAGCGCCTCGTACACGTACTCGTCGAGGTCGAAGGTGGTGAGCACCAGCACCTTGATGTCCGGGCGTTCGGTGGTGATGCGGCGGGTGGCCTCGATACCGCCCAGTTCGGGCATGCGGATGTCCATCAGGACGACGTCCGGGGTCAGTTCGGCGACCTTGGTCACGGCGTCCAGGCCGTCCACCGCCTGGCCGATCACGTCGATGCCGGGCTGGGCGTTGAGCAGCACGGTGAAGCCCTGCCGGACCATCTGCTGGTCGTCGGCGATGAGCACGCGGATGGGACTGCTGGTCATGCGGTGTCGTCCTTCTCGGGGTCGCGGTACACGAGACCGCCGTTCGGCCCGTACTCCAGACCGCCGGCGAGGGTGTTGACCGGTATGAACGCGGAGACCTTGTAGCCGCCGTCGGGCTGCGGGCCCGCCGACAGGTCCCCGCCGAGCATGGCGACCCGTTCCCGCATGCCGAGCAGCCCGTGCCCCGCGCCCGGCGACGCCGGAGCCGGCCGCTCAGGGCGCGAGTTCACGACGTCCACCTGCAGACCGTAGGGGATGTACTGGACCTCGACGCGGGCGCTCGCGCCCGGTGCGTGGCGCAGGACGTTGCTCAGCGCCTCCTGCACGATCCGGTACGCCGACAACTGCACGCCGGACGGCAACGAGCGGCGCTCGCCGACGGTCCGGACGCTCACCGTCAGACCGGCCGCCCGGGTGTTCTCCACGAGCGCGCCCAGCCGCTCCAGCGTGGGCTGCGGGCTGTGCTCGGCGTCGCCGTCCTCGGTCGCGTCCGCGTCCGGGCCCTGCGACCGCAGGACGCCCAGCACCCTGCGCAGTTCGGTCAGGGCCTCCAGCGCGTTCTGCCGGATGCCCTCGAGGTTCTCCCTGAGCTCCTGGGAGGGGTCGGCCACGAGGTGCGGGGCGACCTGGGCCTGGATGGAGATGACGGACATGTGGTGGGCCACCACGTCGTGCAGCTCGCGGGCGATGCGGTTGCGCTCCTCGAGGAGGGTGCGCCGGGCCCGCTCCTCCGCGGTGAGCGTGGCCTGCCGGCCGAGCTCGACGCGTGCCTCGCGGCGGCCGCGAATCGCTATGCCGAGGACCACGACGATCGTGAACAGGGCGAGGGCGAGGACGCCGGTCGGATGGTGGACCTGGCTGCCCCACACGCTTTCGAGGAGGTAGGTGACCACTACGGTCACCCCGAGTGCCTCGCTGGCCACGCGGGTCGGGACCCGCAGCGCGAGCAGCAGCAGGACCAGCATCTGCGCGAGGATTCCGGCAGTGGTCCACGGCCAGGTGAACTCCGACCCCGGTGGGCCGCCCAGCCGCGAGTGCAGCTGGATGGCGCCCACCAGCGTGGCCCCCGTCGACAGCCACCACCCCAGGATGGGCCGTCGTAGGGCGACGACCACGGAGCCGCCCTGCGTGAGCGCGATCGCGAAGGCGGCCCCGAACCCCTGACTGCCGTTGTCCGTCAGCTGCGCCAGCCCGCCCACCGTGATGCCCCACGCCGTCACGCACAGCACGACATGCGGCAGTCGGCGCAGCCGTCGCGGCCGGACCATCGGCGGCAGCGGGTGCGGGCGGACGGTCCACAGGTCGTCGCGCAGGGTCCGCAGAGCGTCCAGGACACGGCCGCCGAGCAGCCGCTGGATCCCCTTCTCCGTCACGCGGATCAGCCTAGACACGGCGGGCCCTCGCTTCGGTCGCTCCGTCCGGCGGCCGATGCGACCGCACGATGCGCGAACCGCCCGTCGCCCGGGCCCCGTTGCCATGCCGGAGGCGCAGGGGGCGGTATGGGTGCCGGCGGTCGGCTCGCTCGGACGAATGACCCTGCTCGTAGGAGCGGAAGGCGGTCCAGCACACGGCCAGGGTCAGGGCGAAGACGGGCAGCCAGGCCAGCCGGGCCGCCACCCAGGCCAGGGTGTCGGGACGAGTGTGCAGGCCGGGCAGACGGCCGGCGAGCAGACCGGTGGCCGTCGTCGCCATCAGGGCCGTCTGGTGCCAGAGGAATATCGTCATCGCGGACAGGTTCACGAAGGCCGCCGCCGCCCAGGCCAGGGGCCGCCGCATCGCACGGCGCAGCTTCTCCCGCAGCAGCAGGGCGAGGCCGCACTGGGCCAGGCCGAAGGTGACCGCGGCCAGCGTGGGCGGGTCCAGGTTGGAGACGGACGCGCCCGGAACGCCGACCATCGAGGCCGGGTAGTGCGCCCAGGCGACGAGGGCCGCCGTCGCCGCCGTACCGCCGATGAGCAGGACCCAGCCGGACCGTGCGCGGTCCAGCTCGCCCCGGGTCCAGGCCGCGCCCAGGGTGTACGGCACCAGCCAACCGGCTGCCAGGCTCACCCAGCCGAGGCTCTGGGGGGCGCCGAGGCCGAAACGGAGTAGGTCCACGTGGAGGACGACGGCCAGCGGCCACACGGGGTTGAGCCGGGTGACGAGGGGCGTCGCCGCGGTCAGGGCGGCGAACACGACGAGGAACCACAGCGGGGAGAGGGCGAGTTTGGCGAGCGTGCGGACCGTGTCGAGCTGGGCGCCCGTCAGGAGGAGGGCGGCCGTGACGACCGTCCACAGGGTGAGGACCGCCGCCACGGGTTTGAACAGCCGGGACAGACGGGCGGCCAGCCAGCTTCCGTACGGTATGCCCCTGGCCCGGGCCGCCGCGTGACTGCGTGTCGCCACGTGGCCGCCGACCAGGAAGAACACGGCCAAGGTCTGGAAGGCCCAGGAGATCGGGGCGAGCCACGGCATGTACTGCAGGGGGCTGCTGGTGTGCAGGGTGCCGCCGTCGGCCACCAGGGCGGTGACCAGCCAGTGGCCGAGCACCACACCGAGGATGGCGAAGGCGCGCAGGGCGTCGACCGCGCGGTCACGGTGCGGCGGCGTGGCGGCGTCGATGCGCTCGGCGGTGCGTCGTAGCTCATGCATGCGTCACTTCCTTGGTGTCGCCCAGGACGATCCGGGCGAGGTTGGTCAGGGAGGTCGAGCCCGGGGTGAAGTAGTCGCTGTGACCGCCGGGACCCGCCGCGAAGACGCGGGCGCCGAAGGCCGGGGCCACGGGGTCGGTGCCGAAGCCGACGGTGGGGCCGAAGAAACCGAGGAGGCGGCCACGTATGTGCGGTACGTCGCCCACCCAGTCGCCGGCACCGCGGCCCGCCCAGACACGGGCTCGGGTGTGGAGGGCGGCGGCCGAACCCGCTCCCGTGCCGGGGCTGCCGACCAGGACCAGGTCGGTGACGCCCAGAGCGTCCAGGCCGGCGGCCGCGCGGGCGCAGACGACCGAGCCGTAGGAGTGGCAGAGCAGGGAGATGCCGGGTCCGTCACCGGCGACCCGGCGGAGGTCGCGGAGGGCTTCCCGCAGGTGGGGGGCGGCCTGGTCGGCGCGGCCCGCGGTGAGGACGCTGGGGCTGACCGTGCCGGGCGTCCGGTAGCCGAGCCAGGCGACGACCGCGACCGCGGTGCGCGGAGCTGTCGGCTGCTCCTGGAGGAGGCGTCGGTAGAGGGCGCTCGCCGCGCTGTGGAAGCGGGCGTAGGTGTCGAGGGAGGTGTCCGAGCCCGGGACCAGGACGGCGATGTGGTCGGCGTGGGTCAGGTCGCCCAGGACCTCCGTCGCCTCGCCCGCGCCCCTGCCGTCGAACTGGAGGAGGTGGCGCGAGGGAGCGGCGAGCGTACGGTCCGCGGCGGCACGGGAACGGTCGCCGTGGGCTTCGGCCATGCGGGAGGCTCGGGCGGCGTCCTCACGGTTGGCCCGGTAGGCCGCGTCCAGGGTGGCCGGGGTGAGGGGGGCGAGGGTCGCGGGCGGCGGGGCCGGGATGTCGGGGCGGGTCGCCGCGGAGAGGGGGAGCACCACGGCGGCGCAGATCAGGGCGGCGAGGGCGGTGCGACGCCACCGGTGAGGGCTTCGGCGTTCGGGCGTACCTGTGGGCGTACGTCCCCTCGCCCGCTCCCCCGTCTCCTGCCCCATGGTCGTCTTCCCTCCCCGTCCGCCCGGCCATCGGGCTTGCCTGGATGGGAAGTTACGGAGCGGGGGGTGTCGTCGGCGTCCCGCCTGGGAGCTGTTGTGGGGCGTAGCTCTCAGGTACTACGGGTATGGAGGGGGTTGCCTCGGGGCCGGTGTACTGGGCGCGTCACCAGGCCAGTTGGGCGATCTCCTCCGCCACCACCGCGCACGCGTCCGCCGCCGGGTCGATGAGGGGGAAGTGACCGACGTCCTCCAGGAGGGTCAGGCCCACCACCTCGCCGGCCTTCGCCGCCGCGTCGGCGTACGACTCGGCGACGGCCTGCGGTACGACCTCGTCCGTACGGCCCTGGACGAGGGTGGTCGCGATGCCCGTCGGCAGCAGCAGGGCGGGGTCGGCGTACGGCTGCCGTTCGGCGAACCTCTCCTCGCCTCCCAGGAGTTGGCGCGTGGCGCCGGAGCAGACGTCCAGTTTCTCGGCGACGGCGAAGTCCGCGATCGGGGCGAGGGCCACCACGCCGCGCAGCGGGGCGGGGCCGCCGGTGCGCCAGGGCGCGTCGGCGGGCAACAGGTGACGGGCCGCGGCCCACAGGGCGAGGTGGCCGCCCGCCGAGTGACCGGTGAGCACCATGCGCCGCGGGTCGGCCTGCGGCAGCAGCTCGCGGACCAGGCCGGGCAGCGCGTCCAGCGCGGCGGCGACGTCGTCGAAGGTGTCCGGCCAGCGACCGGCGACCGGGACGCCCTCGGATCCGGCTTCCTGCTCGGTGCCGTCCTCCGCCGGGGCCGCCCCCCTCCGGTACTCGACGTTGGCCACGGCGAACCCGCGCCTGGCCAGGAAGTCCGCGAACGGGGTGATGTGCACGCGGTCGTACCGGGCACGCCAGGCGCCGCCGTGCAGGACGACGACCATGGGGGCGAGCGTGCCGGGTACGACGTCCACGCGCGGGGCGTAGAAGTCGATCACCTGGTCGGGGTGGTCGCCGTACGCGGCGGTGACGTCGGGTTCGACGGTGAGGTGTGAGAAGGCCGACTCCTCCTCTGCGGCGGCACGGGCTGCTGCGGCGTCGTCCGGCATGCTCCAACCTCTCAACGACGAAACGGACTTGGCGAACCGGGATGGCGAACCGGGGTGGCGTACCAGGGTGTGGGCCAGGGTGTGGGCCAGGAGAGACATCCAGCCGTTGGCGGGGACGGTACCAGGCCGGTGACGTGCGCGGACACGCGGACGTCACGCTCGGTGAGGGGAAGACGGTTCGGGATGACGCTTCCATACCGTCCCCGCACGCGCGCGTGGGCCGAGCGGCACCACGGCCCGCCCGGCCCACACCCCAACAAAGCACCGCAAACCGCACACCTGACGGCTACCCCAGGGCCTCCCCCAGCACCCGAGCCGCCCGTTCCACATCCCCGAACCCGACGTACAGGGGTGTGAATCCGAAGCGCAGCACGTCCGGGTGACGGAAGTCCCCGACCACCCCCCGCTCGATCAGCCGCTTCATGACGTCCCCGGCGTCGGCACAGCGCAGCGCCACCTGGCTGCCGCGCTCCTCGTGCGCCACCGGAGTCAGTGACTCCACCCGTCCTCCGGGCACGTACTCCTGCACGCACTCCAGGAAGAAGTCCGTCAGGGCGAGGGACTTGGCGCGGACCGCCTCGACAGTGACGTCGTCCCAGACCTCGAGGGCCGCCTCCAGGGCGAGCATGGAGAGGATGTCCGGGGTGCCGACCCGTCCTCTCAGCGCGCCCGGCGCCGGTTCGTAGTCGGGCCGCATCCCGAAGGGCTCCGCGTGGGAGTTCCAGCCCGGCAGCGGGGAGTCGAAACGGTCCTGCAGGTCTCGGCGGACGTACAGGTACGCGGGCGACCCCGGGCCGCCGTTCAGATACTTGTACGTGCAGCCGACCGCGAGGTCCACGCCGTGCGCGTCCAGGCCGACCGGCAGGGCGCCCGCGCTGTGGCACAGGTCCCAGACGGAGATCGCGCCGGCATCGTGCACGGCCGCGGTCAGCGCGGGCAGGTCGTGCAGGCGGCCGGTGCGGTAGTCGACGTGGTTGAGCAGCACGGCGGCCGTACGGCCGGAGAGAACCCCGGGCACCTCCGCCGGCGTCACCGGGCGCAGGGTGCAGCCCGTCAGCCGGGCCGCCGACTCGGCGATGTAACCGTCGGTCGGGAAGGTCGTCGCGTCGATGACGATCTCGTCCCGCACCCCGGCATCGGCGGCGAGCCGCACCAGCCGTACCGCGCCCACAAGTGCCTTGAAGACGTTGACACTTGTCGAGTCGCCGACCACGATCTGCCCGGGCGCCGCGCCGACCAGCGGGGCGATGTGGTCGCCGATGCGTTCCGGCGCGGTCCACCAGCCGCTCTCGTCCCAGGAGCGGATGCGCAGCGAACCCCACTGGCGCCGGACGACGTCCGCCACCCGGTCCGGTACGGCGGCCGGCAGGGCGCCCAGCGAGTTGCCGTCCAGGTAGACGACCTCGTCCAGGACGAACTCGGCGCGCTTGCCCGCCAGTTCGTCAGCAGCATCCAACTTCTCAGCTTTGACCGTGAGTTCAGACATGGGACCGCGCCGTCCACAGCTCGGGGAAGACGTTGTTCCGCGCCCGCTTCTCCAGCCAGGCCACGCCGGCCGAGCCGCCGGTGCCCGGCTTGGCGCCCATCGCGCGCCGGGTGGCGACCAGGTGGTCATTGCGCCAGCGCCACACCAGTTCGGCGACGTCGGTCAACGCCTCGCCGAGCCGGGCGAGTTCGGCGCTCTCGTCGCCGGCGTAGATCGCCGTCCAGGCGGCCTCGACGGCGTCGTCGGGCTCGTACCGCCGCGAGACGTCGCGCCGCAGCACCGAGCCGGGGATCGCGCACCCGCGCCGGGCGAGCAGCCGCAGCACCTCGTCGTACAGGCTCGGCTCGTGCAGCGCCTTCTCGAGTTCCGCGTGGACGCGGGGCGCGCCGCGGTGCGGGACCAGCATGGACGCGGACTTGTCGCCGAGCAGGAACTCCATGCGGCGGTACATCGCCGACTGGAAGCCGGAGCCCTCGCCGAGGGCGGAGCGGTAGGAGTTGAACTGGGCGGGGGTGAGCTGGCCGAGCGGCTTCCAGGAGGCGTTCAGCGCCTCCAGTTCCCGTACCGAACGCTTCAGGGCGGCGATCGCGGTCGGGACGTCGTCCGAGCGCAGCGCCCGGGCGGCGGTCTCCCACTCGTGGACGATGACGGTGAACCACAGCTCCATGACCTGGGTCGTGACCAGGAAGACCATCTCTCCGGGATCGTCGGAGAGGGTGTGCTGGAGGTGGGTGAGCACGTCCGCCTTGACGTAGTCCTCGTACGGCGTCGTGCCGGCGAAGTCGAGATGCGGGGTCTCGGGCTCCTGCGGTTCCTGAGCCTCGTGGGACATCGCTGTCTCCTGATGTGTACTCCGGGTGGCGGTCCGCCCCTGCCGTTACCGACACGGGGGCCCCGGTCCCCACCCGAATCCTCGGGCGTCGCCCCCCAAGAGCGCAAGGCCCGCCTGGTCACACCAGACGGGCCCGCCCAGCCGACCTGCTAGCCCAGGGTCTGGGCCGCCGTGGCGGAGGAGTCCTTCAGGAACTGGGTGCAGCGCTCGTACTCCTCCTGCTCGCCGATCGCTCCGGCGGCACGGGCGAGGGCGTGCAGGGCGCGCAGGAAGCCCCGATTCGGCTCGTGCTCCCAGGGCACCGGTCCGTGTCCCTTCCAGCCGTTGCGGCGCAGGGCGTCCAGGCCCCGGTGGTAGCCCGTACGGGCGTAGGCGTACGACTCCACGACGCTGCCCCGCTCGAACGCGTCGTCGGCGAGCTGCGCCCAGGCCAGCGAGGACGTCGGGTACTTGGCGGCGACATCGGCGGGCGCGGTGCCGTTCGCCAGCAGCTCCCGGGGCGCGGGGTCGTCGGGGAGGTGGGTCGGGGGCGGACCCCCGAGAAGGTTCTCGTGAATCGACATGTGAACCAGTGTCGCCCTTGCCGGGGGCCACCGCCCCCAGACCCCCGCCGTCGCCGTGCCCCCCGCGCTACGTGAACCGCTTCGCCGCCCGCTCCCCCTCCAGCGGCGGAGCCGTGAGTGCGCCGTGGGTGCGGCATTCCGGGCGACGGCAGTCCGGGGGGAGGGAGCGTACGGTCGTGAAGGCGACCGCCGCGCCCACCGCGAGGACGCCGGCGCACAGGAGCATCGCGCGGTGGAAGGCGCTGTCGAAGGCGCCCGGCGAGCGGTAGGCCTCGGGGCCCATCCCTGCGAGCAGGGGCAGCGCGGCCACCGCGACCAGGCCGGCCGCGCGGGCCGCCGCGTTGTTGACGCCGCTGGCCAGGCCCGCCCGGGCGGTGTCCACCGAGGCCAGCACCGTGGAGGTCAGCGGTGCGACCAGGGTGACCATGCCGGTCCCGAGGACGAGGAGGGCGGGCAGGACGTCGGCGGCGTACGAGGCGCCGGGGCCGACCCGCAGCATCAGCAGCATGCCGGCCGCGCACAGCAGGGGCCCGACGGTGAGCGGGATGCGCGGGCCGATGCGGTCGGCGAGGGCGCCCGAGCGGGCCGAGAACAGCAGCATCATGGCCGTCGTCGGCAGCAGGGCCGTACCGGCGGCGAGCGGCGACCAGCCGACGGCGACCTGGAGCTGCAGCGCGGCGAGGAAGAAGAAGCCGCCGAAGGCCGCGTACACGCACAGGGTGACCAGGTTGACGGCCGTGAACTGGCGGGAGGCGAAGATGTCGAGCGGCATCATCGGGTCCGGGTGGCGCTTCTCGACGTACACGAAGGCGACGGCCGTCAGCACGCCGACGACCGCCGTCAGGGCGACGGCAAGGGAGCCCTGGCGGGCCTCGATGAGCGCGTAGGTGATCAGGGCCAGCGCGAGGGCGCCGAGGAACGCGCCGAGGACGTCGAAGCGGCCGTGGCTGCGGCTGTCCCTGGACTCCGGGACGTGGCGCACGGCGATCGGCGCGCACAGCAGCGCCAGCGGGACGTTGAGCAGGAAGACCCAGCGCCAGCCGGGTCCGTCCACCAGCCAGCCGCCGAGGAACGGGCCGACGGCCGCGCCGATGCCGCCGAAGCCGGACCACAGGCCGACCGCCCGCCCCCGGTCGTCGGGGTGGAAGGAGGCCTGGATCAGGGCCAGCGAGCCGGGGGTCAGGAGCGCGCCGCCGACGCCCTGGAGGGCGCGGGAGGCGATCAGCACCCCGGCGTTCGGAGCCAGGCCGCACAGCAGGGACGCCGTGGCGAACCACACCACCCCGATGACGAAGACCTTGCGGCGGCCGTAGTGGTCGCCGAGGGAGCCGCCGAGCAGGATCAGCCCGGCCAGGGTCAGCATGTACGCGTTGACCGTCCACTGCAGGGCGGCCAGGTCGGCGCCGAGGTCACGGCCGATGCGCGGCAGGGCGACGTTGACGACGGTCGAGTCCAGCATCGCCATGCTGGAACCGAGGACGGTGGTGAGCAGGATCCACTTGCCCTGCGGTGAGGCCAGCCGGACGTCGGGCATGCCCCAGGTATACAGCGAGCCCGGCGCCTTTGGGCAGGCGCCGGGCTCGCCGGGGACGATCGCGACGGGTTACTTGATCTTGTTGCCCGCCGAGCGCAGGTTCTGCGTGGCCTCGACGACGCGCGCGGCCATGCTCGCCTCGGCCAGCTTGCCCCAGGTGCGCGGGTCGTAGGTCTTCTTGGAGCCGACCTCGCCGTCGACCTTCAGGACGCCGTCGTAGTTGCGGAACATGTGGTCGGCGACCGGACGCGTGAAGGCGTACTGGGTGTCCGTGTCGATGTTCATCTTCACCACGCCGTTCTCCAGCGCGGTGTGGATCTCCTGCTCGGTGGAGCCGGAGCCGCCGTGGAAGACGAAGTCGAACGGGGACTGCTTGCCGAACTTCGCGGCGACGCCCTCGTTCAGCTCCTTCAGCAGCTCCGGGCGGAGCACGACGTTGCCCGGCTTGTACACGCCGTGGACGTTGCCGAAGGAGGCGGCGAGCAGGTAGCGGCCCTTCTCGCCGAGCCCGAGCGCCTCAGCGGTACGGATCGCGTCCTCGACCGTCGTGTACAGGGAGTCGTTGATCTCGTGGGAGACGCCGTCCTCCTCGCCGCCGGTCGGGGTGATCTCCACCTCGAGGATGATGTTGGCGCGGCGGGCCTGCTCGAGCAGTTCCTGCGCGATGGCCAGGTTGTCGGCGAGGGTCTCGGCGGAGCCGTCCCACATGTGCGACTGGAAGAGCGGGTTGCCGCCGGCCTTCACGCGCTCCTCGGAGATCGCCAGCAGGGGACGTACGTACCCGTCGAGCTTGTCCTTCGGGCAGTGGTCGGTGTGCAGCGCGACGTTGACCGGGTACTTCTCGGCGACGATGTGCGCGAACTCGGCGAGCGCGACCGAGCCGGTCACCATCTCCTTGGCGTACTGGCCGCCCAGGAACTCGGCGCCGCCCGTCGAGATCTGGACGATGCCGTCGCTCTCCGCCTCCGCGAAACCGCGCAGGGCCGCGTGCAGGGTCTGGGTCGAGGTCACGTTGATGGCCGGGTAGGCGAACCTGCCTGCCTTCGCCCGGTCCAGCATCTCGTTGTAGACCTCGGGAGTTGCGATGGGCATCTGTCCGCTCCTTGTATCTGCGGGTTGACGTTCGGCGTACTACGGCCCTGACCTAGACCTTGGGGATGACGTCATCGTCGGCCCCATCTTTCCAGACGCCGCCGGATGCTTTGCCCGCCCTGTCCGGCTTGTGGACAACTCGGTCCTTGTGGATGACTCAGTCCAGACCGAGGTCGTCCTTGGAGTAGGCGAAGAGGTACGGCACCCCTGCACCCTCCTGGATCTTCTCCGCGGCACCGGTCGCGCGGTCCACGATGGTCGCCACGGCGACGACCTCCGCACCGGCCTCGCGCACCGCCTCGACGGCGGTCAGCGGGGAGCCGCCGGTGGTGGAGGTGTCCTCGACGACGAGCACCCGCCGGCCCTTGATCTCCGGGCCCTCGACCCGCCGCTGCAGCCCGTGCGCCTTGGCCGCCTTGCGCACGACGAAGGCGTCCACGCGCCTGCCCCGGGCGGCGGCCGCGTGCAGGATGCTGGCCGCGACCGGGTCGGCGCCCATGGTGAGCCCGCCCACGGCGTCGTACTCCAGGTCGGCGGTCAGGTCCAGCAGCACCTGCCCGACCAGCGGGGCGGCCTCCCCGTCCAGGGTGATGCGGCGCAGGTCGACGTAGTAGTCGGCCTCCAGCCCCGAGGAGAGGGTCACCCTGCCGTGCACCACGGCCTTGTCCTTGATCTGCCGCAGCAGCTCGCCACGCACGTCGGTCGTCATGCCTGCCAGCTTAGACAGCTTGGAGGCGACGCCAAGTCCAGGTCGTCGAGGCTTCGAGGGGCTCCAGGAGCGTCACCAGCCGGGGCGTGCTGTTCAGCCCGTCCGGCGGCCCGGTCTGCGGCTCCACGCACACGGCGGCCTCCTGCTCGTCGTACACGACGACCCACTCCTCGCGGCTGGTCACCGTCAGCTCCAGCTGCCCGGGCCAGGTGAGGGTGACATCGACGCCGCCGGGCATGCCGAAGCAGTCGTCCCAGGGGCCGGGGCGAGGCTCGATCCGGTTGCCGGTGGGCAGATGGTCCTCGCCGCGCTCCTCCTGCCAGGCGGGCGTGAAGTCGAGGCGCACGTCCTCGCCGCCCAGGTTGCGGTTGAACCAGGGGTGCCAGCCGATCTGCGCCGGGAAGGAGGAGTCGTACGCCTCCACGGCCGTCGTCAGCGTCAACGAGTCGGGCGTCAGCGCGAACTGCTGGGTGACCAGCCCCGGGTAGGGCCAGGGCGCGACCAGCTCGTACGTGATCACCGCCTCGTCGTCCTGCACGCGCGCGTGGCGCCACGCTCCGTCGCGGACGGTGCCGTGGATGGCGTGCGGCGGGGAGCTGAGCGGCATCTGGTGCACGGTCGCCCCGTCCCGGAACCGGCCGTCCCGGATCCGCCCGCACCAGGGCACCATCGGGAAGCACCCGAACCGCTCCCCCTGCCGCAGCAGTTCGACCCCACCGACCCGCAGCCCCCCGACCCGCCCACCGTTCCCCGGCCGGATGACCACCTCCGCGTCACCCGCGGTCAACGTGATGATGTCTTCGTCACTCACGGGACGACCCTACTGGGATGATCGCGACCGAGGCGGTCCTTCTGAGCGCCGGTCGGATCAATCAGTCCGTCGGGCACGTCTGGACGCCGGTCGCGACTATCAGCCCGTCTGGGGGTGCCCCCTCTGGGGGAGTTTGAGGACGAGGCCCTTAAGCGCCGTTCGGGGGTCCAGGGGGCGGAGCCCCCTGGACAGGGCCGAAGGGGCAGCAGCCCCTGGTGACGGGACGGGTAGGGGCGGCGGGGGCGAAACACCCCCCTCAACGACGCCGCCGCAACACCCGCCCCACCACGATCGCCGACGCCACCACCACAGCCGCCGCCGGAGCCGCCCACCGCAGCGTAGCCGACCCCTGGGACGCCCCCTCCGGAGCAGGAACCGGCGCATACCGCCCCCGCGGCGGAGCATGATCGACCTCCTCCGCACTACGCCCGATCATCGTGCGCCGAGCATGGGCCGCCTCCGCGGGCGGCTCGCCGAAGCCTTCGGAAGCACCGGCACCGACCTCGTCCCCGTCGTCAGCCACTGGCTCCAACGACGGCGGCGGCACATCCTCCGCATCCGGCGTCGTCTCGAAGTCGTCGGTCACCCTGTCCTCGAACTCCCGCGTGACCATGGGCTCGGGCCCCTCAAGCACCTCGGTCCCCTCGTCACCCTCGGCCGCGCCCAACACCCCCAAGTTCTCCGCGAAACGGTTCAGCAACCGCGCTGCGGCCGAGCCCACCGCCTCCGCAGGCAACTCCGTCACCCGCCCGTCCGCCGACACGGTCCCCTCGAAGGCCAGTGAACAACCCCCCTCCGCCTCCCGCACGCGGAGCGTCAACGCGAGCTTGACCGAGCCGCTGCCCCGCGTCTCCGTGGCGTCACCCTCGACGGCGTACGAACCGTCCTGCCGCGCGGTGACACGGACCGCCCCCCGATAGGTGACCGAGTGGCTGCCGACGCGCAGTTTGAGCCGCCCGGAGACGGGTTCGCCACCGGCGTCCTGCTGGAGGCCGGGAACCGCCCGAGCCACCCGCGCGGGATCGGCGAGGGTCTCCTCGAGCCGACGGACCGGAACCGGAACGAACACCTCATGCTCCATGTCGGCCGAGCCTACCCAGCGGTCCGCGCCCCGCACCCCCGTTGACCGAAAGTGACGCGGCCGGTTCGACCGGATGCGGGCGTACGCGCGCGTGCCGGTCAGTCGGCGTACCGCGGGTCCACCAGCGTCGACGGCGGCAGGTCGGGGAGGCGGTGACGGGTCGCCGCGCGGGCGTCCGCCGCCAGGGACGCCGGGGTGAGCGTCCGCGGGCGCGGGGCCTGCGGGTCCAGGCCGAGGCGGGGCGTGGTGGCGACGGCGGCCAGCAGGAAGCCCCAGTCCCTCGGTGCGCGGGAGGCGAGCGCGGTGCGGTCGGGGCTGCCGGCGAAGCCGCCGTCGCGGCGGCCCACACGGTAGGCGACGGCGCGCAGTCCGGCGGCTCGCAGGGTCGCCTCGACGGTCCAGAACACCCGCGGCCGGGTGGCGCACGGCCCCGCGTGCACCACCAGCCGCCCGCCCGGGGCCAGTACCCGGCGGGCCAGGCCGTAGAACTCCTCGGAGTACAGCTTGGTGCTCGCCGTGATGCCGGGGTCGGGCAGGTCCGAGATCACCACGTCGTACGCGGCCGCGGGCGCGGTGCGCAGCCAGTGGAAGGCGTCCTGAGTCGTCACGCGCATGCGTGGGTCGTCGTAGGCGTGGCCGTTCAGCTTCGACAGCGCCGGGTCGTGCCGGGCCAACCGGACGACCCCCGCGTTCAGTGCGACGACGTCCACCCACCGCACTCCGGGGTGCCGCAGCACCTCGCGGGCGGCCAGTCCGTCGCCGCCGCCGAGGATGAGCACGCGCGCGTGGGGGCCGTCCATCGCGGGGTGGACCAGCGCCTCGTGGTAGCGCTGTTCGTCGCGTCCGCTGACCCGCAGGCGGCCGTCGAGGAAGAGGTCGAGGGGCCGGCCGTGCGTACCGCCGGTGAGGACGACCTCCTGGGTGCCGGTCTGCTGCGCCACGCGGACGTCCGCGCCGTACACCGCGTGCCGTGCGGCCCGCTCGAAGTCGTCGACGAGGGCGGCGGCGGAGGCGAGCAGGCCGAGGACGGTGAGGTTGGCGACCAGCAGCGTCCACCGGGCGCGGCGGGTCAGGTCGCGGCGGAAGAGGCCCAGGACGAGGGTGGCGCCGGCGATCGCGTTGACGGCGCCGGTGAGCAGCGCGCCGGTCAACTGGCCGAGCAGCGGCAGCAGCAGGAACGGGAAGGCGAGGCCGCCGACCAGTGCGCCGACGTAGTCCGCCGCGAACAGGTCGGCCACCGCGCCGCCCGCGTCCTGGCGCCGTACCCGCTGGATCAGCTCCATCAGCAGCGGCACCTCGGCGCCGATCAGCAGCCCTATGGTCAGCGAGAAGGCCACCAGCAGCCAGCGCGGGCCGCTCGCCCACAGACCGCCCCAGTCGCCGGTCCAGGCGAAGACGGCGTACAGCGCCATGGCGCTGCAGCCGCCCACCAGGGCGAGGGTCGCCTCGATGGCGCCGAAGCCGACCGCGGCCAGCCGGCGCAGCCGTTTCGCCGCGAGCGAGCCGATGCCCATGGCGAACACCATGACCGACAGCACGACCGAGGCCTGGGTGACCGAGTCGCCGATCAAGTAGGAGGCCAGGGCGACCAGTTCGAGTTCGTACACCAGTCCGCAGGCCGCGCAGACGAACACGCAGGCGAGGACGAGGAACCGCCCGGTGGCGGGCCGCACGGGCAGCCGCGCCGGGCCGCCCCAGGGGGGTGGTGTGCCGGGCGGTGCGGGTGCGTGCGGTTCGATCACGACTGCGACGTTACGTCACTGTGGCATCACCCTTCGTCACCCACACGTGTGGAACTGGCGGCCGATCGGGCCCCGAGGGGTTTGAACCCGTCACCGGACGAACGGAGTTGCCCCGCCCCCACCCGCGCCCCCACCCGCGTCCACGTCGCCACCAACTGCCCGTCCTGCGGGTAGGCGTGCCAGGTCCGCCACTGGACCTGACCCTCCTGGTGCTGGGCCAGCAATGCCGTGAACGCGTGCGGGCTGCCCGGGAAGACGCCGGCCAGGCCGTGCGGGTGGTCACGGACCAGGGCCAGCAACTCCTGGGCGCGGCCCGCGAAGGAGCCCGGCGAGAGGACCTCGACGCGCGCGGCGAACTCGTACTCCCAGTCGCCGACGCGCTTGGCCACGCCGAGCGGGAGGGGCGTGCTGCTGCCGGGGATGCATGCCACCGTCTCCGAGCAACTGCCCCGTTCCTCCTCCAGGAGCACCTGGTGGGACGCGCCGAGGAGTCTCAACTGGAGAGCCGCCCCCGCCAGTTCGAGGTCGAGCGTGGCGAGGGCCGGAAGCGGCTCACGCCCCAGGGCCCAGGCCAGGTCGGCCGCGCGCGTGTCGGTGTACGAAGTGTTCAGGGTCGTGAGCATGGGTCGGCTCCGCTGGCACGCAAAGAAAGGGTGGTGTGGGGTTCCGGCACACCCGGGCGACTGTGGGGGGGATCGGCCCGGTCAGCCCAGTCGGGAGGTCAGGGGGTGTCCGCATGACGTCCGAGGGGCTGCGTTGGTGATTTAGAGGGAATCATGAACTGTGACGCCGCCACAGCGTTTTTACCCAACTTCGTGGGGTTTCCATCCCTCAGGGGGCTCCCCAGCTCAACTGTTCAACCACGGCGTACGCCACGTCGGCCATGGCGTGCGCCGGGGCGCGGTGACGAGGGGACCCACCGCATTCGCGCCGATCCGGCGCTCGACAGGTACGCGTCAGCGACGGAGGTTGCCGGTCGTGGCCCAAGAGAGAGAGGGTGGGAGGTATACGTCTGGTCTCAGCTATGGCCGGACGAGCCAGACGACCGCCAGGAGTCTCCAAGTATGACCATCGACCCGTCCTCGATTCCGAACTTCGGGGGCCAGCCCGAGCCGCAGCCCCAAGGACCGGCGGGCCCCGTCATTCCGGATCAGGACCTCGTGAAGCAGCTCCTCGACCAGATGGAGCTCAAGTACGTCGTCGACGACGAGGGTGACCTCGCGGCGCCGTGGGAGCAGTTCCGGACGTACTTCATGTTCCGCGGTGAGGACGAGCAGCAGGTCTTCTCGGTGCGGACGTTCTACGACCGGCCCCACAAGATCGACGAGAAGCCCCAGCTGCTGGAGTCCATCGACGACTGGAACCGGCGGACCCTGTGGCCGAAGGTCTACAGCCACACCCACGACGACGGCACCGTCCGTCTCATCGGCGAGGCGCAGATGCTGATCGGCACCGGCGTCAGCCTGGAGCACTTCGTCTCCTCGACGGTCAGCTGGGTGCGGGCGGCCATCGAGTTCGACAAGTGGCTCGTGGAGCAGCTGGGCCTCGAGCAGGAGGTCAACGAGGCGGAGGGCCCCGAGGACGACGAGGAGTAGTCCGCCGTCCGCCGCTACAACGGCATGTGGGCGGTCACCAGCAGGTACGCCCCGTAGCAGTACGAGAGCCCGGCCAGGGCGCCGACCACCACGGTCGCGTGCCAGGGCCGGGCTCTCGCCGTGCGGACCAGGGCCCGGGCGAGGGGGATGAGCAGGGGGAAGGCCGGCAGCAGGAAGCGCGGCTTGGACTCGAAGTAGCCCGAGCCGCCGAGCACGACCAGCAGCAGGACACCGCTGTAGACCAGCAATGGGAGCGGCGCGCGGTCGGCGAGCAGCAGGGAGTACAGGACGACGCCCGCCGCGATGATCATCAGGGCGATCGGGAAGATGAAGCGGTCCCCGCGCACCAGCAGGTGGTGGATGAAGTGGAGCGAGCCGCGGCCGAAGTCGAACCGCGAGCCCCATTTGCGCTGCACCTCGAAGTAGCCGCGCAGCGGTTCTCCCGCCTTGTGCCCGACCCACAGCACGTAGGCCAGCCATCCGGTCGGCGCGAGCGCGGCCCCTGTCCACAGGCTGTGGGTGACGGGGCGGCGCTGCCTGAGGCGCTGCCACAGCTCCCAGGCGGCCGCCGCGAGCACCGCGGCGGCGACCGCGAAGGCGTTGGGGCGGGCCAGGCCCGCCAGTGCGGCCAGGGCACCCGCCCACAGCCAGCGGCCGGTGAGCACCGCGTACAGCGCCCAGGCGGCGAACGCGGTCAGCACGGGCTCGGTGTACGCCATGGACAGGACGACGGAGTGCGGCAGCACCCCCCACAGCAGGACCAGCGCGGTGCCGACGGCCCGTCCGTACAGCCGGGCGCCGACCGCGTAGATCCCGCAGGCGGCCACGGCGGCGGCCGTCCACGACACCACCAGGCCGGCCGCGCCGCCGCTCAGCGGGGTCACGGTCGTCACGGCGCGGACCAGCGCCGGGTAGAGCGGGAAGAAGGCCATGTCGCTGAAGACGCGTCCGGGGCGCAGGTGCTGGGTGCGGACGTAGCCGTGCGCGGCGATGCCCAGGTACCACAGGGAGTCCCAGGACCGGCCGAGCAGCGCGAGCGGGTTCTTGCCGGCCGCCCAGGAGACCAGGGTGAGCGCGGCGACGCCGAGCATGCGGGCGGCGAGGAACAGCCCGACGGCGGCGCTCATGGCGGTCGCCGGGGACCACCGGGCGCGGTCCTTCGTGTCGGGAGCCGGTTGCGTGCGGGGGCGGGGGGCGAGGGTACTGACGTGGGTCACACCGGAACATTGCCTGGTAAAACGGTCATTTGCATACGTTGTGCCGCCGGGTGAGTACGTTTTCGTGGCGTACGGCGTGGCGGCGTGACGTCTCAGGCCGGCGCGTCTCAGGCGAGCGCCTTCAGCCTCCGCGCCGCCTCCTCCAGCACGGAGGTCCGCTTGCAGAACGCGAACCGCACGAACGGGGCGCCCGCCTCCCGGTGGTCGTAGAACACCGCGTTCGGGATGGCGACGACCCCGGCGCGCTCGGGCAGGGCGCGGCAGAAGGCGAAGCCGTCGCTCTCGCCGAGGGGGCGGATGTCGGTGGTGACGAAGTACGTGCCGGCCGTCCGGAAGACCTCGAAGCCCGCGTCCGCCAGTCCCGCCGCCAGCAGGTTCCGCTTGGCCTGCATGTCCTCGCGGAAGGCGGTGAAGTACGACTCCGGGAGGGCGAGGGCCTCGGCGACGGCGTACTGGAAGGGGCCGGAGGACACGTACGTCAGGAACTGCTTGGCCGAGCGCACCGCCGAGACCAGGGCGGGCGTGGCGGTGATCCAGCCGACCTTCCAGCCGGTGAAGGAGAAGGTCTTGCCGGCCGACCCGATGGTGACCGTGCGCTCCCGCATGCCCGGGAGGGTCGCGAGCGGCAGGTGCTCGGCCTGGTCGAAGACCAGGTGCTCGTAGACCTCGTCCGTGACGACCAGCAGGTCCCGCTCCACGGCCAGCTCGGCGATCGCGGTGAGCTCCTCGCGGGTGAGGACGGTGCCGGTGGGGTTGTGCGGGGTGTTGACCAGCAGCAGCCGGGTGCGGTCCGTGACGGCGGCGCGCAGTTCGTCGAGGTCGAGGCGGAAGCTGCCCTCGTACGGCCGCAGCGTCACCGGCACGCGCGTGCCGCCCGCCATGGCGATGCAGGCCGCGTAGGAGTCGTAGTACGGCTCCAGGGCGATCACCTCGTCGCCGGGCTCGAGGAGCGCCAGCAGCGCCGCCGCGATGGCCTCCGTGGCGCCCGCGGTGACCAGCACCTCGGTGTCGGGGTCGAACGACAGGCCGTACCGGCGTTCCTGGTGCGCGGCGATCGCGGTGCGCAACTCGGGGATGCCGGGGCCCGGCGGGTACTGGTTGCCGCGCCCGTCGCGCAGCGCCCGTACGGCGGCCTCGCGGACCTCCTCGGGGCCGTCGGTGTCGGGAAAGCCCTGGCCCAGGTTGATCGAACCGGTCTGCACGGCCAGGGCCGACATCTCGGCGAAGATCGTCGTCCCGAACTCGGCGAGCCTGCGGTTGAGGAAGGGGCGGGTGCTGGAGGTCATGCGGGTCATCCTGCGCCCAAGCTCTGAAGTTCCTCAACTCTGCTTTGGCCGGTGGGGCGGCCGGGCATCCCCGCTGCACGCAAGGAACGAGGCGCCCACGGGGGGTCGCTTCGGGGGACTCGGAAGGACGGTGACGAAATGTTCACCGGATTCGTCGTGGCGGTGATCGTGCTCGCCATCGTGGGCGTCGTGGTGGCGACGGCGCGCGCGGGCGCACGCGGCAAGGGGGACCTGGGGGGCTCGTCGAGCGGCGGCAGCTGGTGGGCCGGCGACGGCGGTTCCTCCCCGGGCGGCGGGCACCACTCGGGCGGCCACCACTCGGGAGGGCACCACGGGGGCGGCCACTCGTGCGGAGGTGGTCACTCGTCCTGCGGAGGCGGGGGCCACTCGTCCTGTGGCGGCGGGGGCGGCTGCGGCGGAGGCGGCCACTGAGAGGGGACACGGCCCCGGGGCGTTTGCCCGGGGCCGCGTCCGTTCTCCAGCGCAAGCCGCCGGTTACAGCGTCTTGCCCGTCGCCGGACCGACGATCAGGCCCTCTCCGAACGCGTCCACGCGGACCGTGTCGCCGTCCTTGACCTCGCCGGCCAGGATCTCCTTGGCGAGGCGGTCGCCGATGGTGGTCTGGACGAGGCGGCGCAGGGGACGGGCGCCGTAGGCCGGGTCCAGGCCCTCCGTGGCGAGCCAGTCCAGGGCCTCCTCGGTAACCTCCAGGGTGAGGCGGCGTTCCGCCAGCCGCGCCGCCAGGCGGTCGATCTGCAGGCGCGCGATGCGCCGCAGTTCGGGCTTGGTGAGGGCGGAGAAGACGACCAGGTCGTCGAGGCGGTTGAGGAACTCCGGCTTGAAGGACGTCCGGACCACCTCCAGGACCTGTTCCTTCTTCTCCTCCTCGCTGGTCAGCGGGTCCACCAGGAACTGGCTGCCCAGGTTGGACGTCAGCACCAGGATCGTGTTGCGGAAGTCGACGGTACGGCCCTGACCGTCCGTCAGGCGTCCGTCGTCCAGAACCTGGAGCAGGACGTCGAAGACCTCCGGGTGCGCCTTCTCCACCTCGTCGAGCAGGACCACGGTGTACGGGCGCCTGCGCACCGCCTCCGTGAGCTGGCCACCCTCCTCGTAGCCGACGTAGCCGGGGGGCGCGCCGACCAGGCGGGCGACGCTGTGCTTCTCGCCGTACTCGGACATGTCGATGCGGACCATGGCCCGCTCGTCGTCGAAGAGGAAGTCGGCGAGGGCCTTGGCGAGTTCGGTCTTGCCGACGCCCGTCGGGCCCAGGAAGAGGAAGGAGCCGGTGGGGCGGTCGGGGTCGGAGATGCCCGCGCGGGTGCGGCGGACGGCGTCGGACACCGCCCGGACGGCCTCGGTCTGGCCGATCAGGCGCTTGCCCAGCTCCTCCTCCATGCGCAGCAGCTTCTGCGTCTCGCCCTCCAGGAGGCGCCCGGCGGGGATGCCGGTCCAGGCGGCGACGACGTCGGCGATGTCGTCGGAGCCGACCTCCTCCTTGACCATGGTGTCCTTGGCGGCCTCCTCCTCGGCCTCGGAAGCGGCCTCCAGGTCGCGCTCCAGGGCGGGGATCTCGCCGTACAGCAGCTTGCTGGCGGTGTCGAAGTCGCCGTCGCGCTGGGCGCGTTCGGCGGTGCCGCGCAATTCGTCCAGCTTCTCCTTGAGTTCACCGACGCGGTTGAGGGACTGCTTCTCCTTCTCCCAGCGGGCGGTCAGGCCCCGCAGCTCCTCCTCCTTGTCGGCGAGGTCGCGGCGCAGCTTCTCCAGGCGCTCGCGGGAGGCCGGGTCGGTCTCCTTCTCCAGCGCCAGCTCCTCCATCTTCAACCGGTCGACGGCGCGCTGGAGTTCGTCGATCTCGACGGGCGAGGAGTCGATCTCCATGCGCAGCCGGGAGGCGGCCTCGTCGACCAGGTCGATGGCCTTGTCGGGGAGGAAGCGGGAGGTGATGTAGCGGTCGGAGAGGCCGGCGGCGGCGACGAGCGCGCTGTCGGCGATCTGGACCTTGTGGTGGGCCTCGTAACGGCCCTTGAGGCCGCGCAGGATGGCGATGGTGTCCTCGACGGTGGGCTCGGCGACCAGCACCTGCTGGAAGCGGCGCTCCAGGGCGGGGTCCTTCTCGATGCGCTCGCGGTACTCGTCGAGCGTGGTCGCGCCGACCATGCGCAGTTCGCCGCGCGCCAGCATGGGCTTGAGCATGTTGCCGGCGTCCATCGCGGAGTCGCCGCCGGCGCCCGCGCCGACGACGGTGTGCAGCTCGTCGATGAAGGTGATGATCTGGCCGTCCGAGTCCTTGATCTCGGCCAGGACGGTCTTCAGCCGCTCCTCGAACTCGCCCCGGTACTTCGCCCCGGCGACCATCGCGCCGAGGTCGAGGGCGACGAGCCGCTTGTCCTTCAGCGACTCGGGCACGTCCCCCTTGACGATGCGCTGGGCGAGTCCCTCGACGACGGCGGTCTTGCCGACGCCGGGCTCGCCGATGAGCACGGGGTTGTTCTTGGTACGGCGCGACAGCACCTGTACGACGCGGCGGATCTCCTGGTCGCGGCCGATGACGGGGTCGAGCTTGCCGTCCCGGGCCGCCGCCGTGAAGTCGGTGCCGAACTTCTCCAGGGCCTTGTACTGGCCCTCCGGGTCGGGTGTGGTCACCCGGCGTCCTCCCCTCGCCTTCTGGAAGGCTTCCTGCAGCTTCTTGGCACTGGCCCCCTGCCCGGACAGCACGTCACCGGCCGGACCGCCCTTGGCTGCGATGCCGAGGAGCAGGTGCTCGGTGGAGAGGTACTCGTCGCCGAGGTCGCGGGCGCGCTCGGTGGCGTCCGCGATGACGGCGAGCAGCTCGCGGTTGGGCTGCGGGGGCGCGACGGTGGAACCGGTCACGCTGGGCAGCCCGGCGAGGATCTTCTCGGCTCCGGCGCGTACGGCCGCCTGGTCGGCGTCGACGGCGGCCAGCAGGTCGGTGATGTTCTCGTTGTCCTGCCCCTGGAGCAGTGCGAGGAGCAGGTGGGCTGGGGTGAGGTCGGGGTGCCCCTCGGTGACGGCACGGTTGCTCGCCGCATTGATGGCGTCCCGGCTCCGGTTGGTCAGCTCGGCGTCCACGGTCGCGCTCTCCTCCTGCCACGTTCTCCAGTTGCTGACTCAGTCAGCGTACACAAAGTTGAGTCTATTCCGCTCAAGGCAACAGCAGGAGGTTCCGTGGGAATAGGTTTCCGGGCATGGCGACCCACACCCAGGACCCTCGCGACCCGGACCCCGCGTACCTCACCTTCTGGCGGGAGAGGCATCTGTGCACGCTGACGACTCCGCGTGCGGACGGCAGCCCGCACGTGGTGCCCGTCGGGGTCACCTACGATCCCGAGGCCGGCCTGGCGCGGGTCATCACGAACAAGTCCAGTACGAAGGTGGCGAACGTCGCGGCGGCCGGGCCCGAGGGGGCGCGGGTGGCCGTGTGCCAGGTGGACGGCCGGCGCTGGGCGACGCTGGAGGGGCGGGCGGTCGTCCGCACCGACCGGGAGCGGGTCGCGGAGGCGGAGCGGCGCTACGCCGAGCGCTACGAGCGCACTCCGGCGCCGAACCCGGATCGCGTGGTGATCGAGATCCGGCTGACGCGGGCGATGGGCCACGGGTAGCCGGGAAGGTCCGCGCAAACTGCAGCGGCGGCACCGTGTTCAGGTCACGGTGACGCCGCTGCGGGGGGAAGCACCTGAGCGAACTGTTACGACGGGGGATTCGCGTCAGGCACTGCGGGGGGTGGCTGAGATGGTCCGAACATCGGGGGTTTCCGGTTCCACCAGCCGGTGGTCTCGTTGGTCCAGGTTCACGAAGATCATTCCGTACCGGACAGCGCATCGCACGGGCTGCGGCGCCCCCCGAGGCCGCCGCAGACACCGGTACGCCCGGACGTCCTCCTCCTCGTCCCGCGTGACGACCACCGGCTCTCCGAAGACGGTCACCATCAACGAGTCACCGGAGTGGGGGATCGCGGTGACGAGGTCGATGAAGTGCCATCCGGAGCGGTAGGCGGTGGCCATCTCGCGGCGGAAGGAGCGGTCGTCGGGTGGAGTGGTCATGACCGCACGGCCCACGTGCTGTCGGCGGGCGCGACCCAGGTGCTGTCGCCGGGCGCGGTCCATGTGCTGTCACCCGGGACGTCCGACGCCCTGACGACCCACGTGCTGTCGCCGGCAGCGGCGGCGGTCACGGAGGTCGTGCGCCACGTGCTGTCCTTTGCGCTGTCGGCCTTGGCCCCCGCGAGCCCGCCCAGCGCTCCGAAGGCCACGGCGGCGGAGAAGGCGGCGACAAGCGCCGAGCGAAGCATTCTCTTATGCATAGTCGGCTTCGTCCTCATGTGAAGGTCACCTCTCCCCCGTCCGAATACGACGATGGCCCATTCCGGCACGTCATGGCCACACAATCGATGCATCATGTTCCTGCACGTTCAGGACCCTGGGGGGTGGAGATTTGGCGATAAATGAGACTAAGCGGACACATCCCCACGGTGTGACCGACCTGTGCGAGGACGGGCGCCGTCTTTACGGGAACGCTCTCCGGACGGGACGCGTATCCCGTGCGGATGTGGAACCTGCGCCCTGTTTGATGGAGTTCGCCCTCCTTCATCCCGATCCCGACGACCCGAACTGGCTCCGTCCGGTACCCCCTTCGATCGCCCTGGCCCAGCGGCTGAACCCGATCGAGCAGCAGATCACCCAGCACCGCCGCCGGTCGATCGAACTCGCCGATGCTTTCGAGCCGTTCATGGGCATCAGTGCCCAGCCCACGGCGACCACGCACTCGATCACCGTGCTGGAGGGTCTCGACCGGATCAACGCGGCCCTCGACCTGGCCACCGCCCAGTGCCACACCGAGATGCTCACCGTCCAGCCCAGCCGCAGACGCCTCGAACACACCCTCGCCCAGGGCCTCAACCGCGACCGGCCGCTGATCGAGCGGGGCTGCCGCATCCGCACCCTGTACCAGCACCCCGCCCGCTACAGCCCCGAGACGCTGGCGTACGTGGCCCAGTTCACCGAGGGCAAGGTCGAGTACCGGACGATCGACGAACTCGTGGAGCGTCTGATCATCTGCGACGAGACCGTGGCGTTCATCCCCACCCGCGACGACGGGGAGGTGGCCCTGGAGCTGCGTCACCCGGGGCTGGTCCGCTATCTGATCAAGGTCTTCGAGTTCATGTGGGCCCGCGCGGTCCCGCTCAGCGCCGGCGCCCCCTACGAGACGGCGCCGGACGGCATCACGGAGATCCAGCACTCCATCGCCAAGCTTCTGGTCGAGGGCCATGTCGACGAGGCGATCGCGCGTCGGCTCGGCATGAACGTCCGCACCTGCCGGGCCCACATAGCCAAGCTCGCCACCGCCCTGGGCAGCGGCAGCCGGGCCCAACTCGGCTTCCTCATAGCGCAGTCGGGGATCCTGAAACAGGAACCCGATGTCTGAGGGCGGGCCCTCGTGACGGCACCGGCGCACCGGCACGGCCCGGAGGAGTTGTGCGAGCCGGGCCGGGAGCTGTACGGCCGTGCCCTGCGCGAGGGGCAGGTGAGCGGTACGGAGGCCGAGGCGGCGCCCTGTCTCGTCGACTTCGGCCTGCTGCGCCCCGCCGCGACCGACCCCGGCCGGCTGGAGCCCGTCGCCCCCGCCGTGGCCCTGCACCGCCTGCTGAGCGACTCGGCGGACCGCGTCGCCGACGAGCGCCGGCGCGAGCGGCGGCTGACCGAGACGTTCGAGCCGCTGCTGCGAACCGGCGGCGGCACCACGCCGGCCGATCCGCCGACCCTCGCCTTCCTCGCCGGAGTCGACCGCATCAACGAGGCCATCACCGCGGCCATGGCGGACGCCTCCCGCGAACTGCTCGCCATCCAGCCCTACGACGGCCGCAACCCCGCCGGGCGCCTCGCCAGGAGCCTGGAGCGCGACCAGGCGTTCCTCGACCGCGGCGGCCGGATCCGCACCCTGTACCAGCACACCCAGCGCCACTCCCCCGCCGTGACGGCCCGTTACGAGCAACTGCGCGGCGACGCCGAGGCCCGCACCCTCGACCAGGTCCCCGAGCGCCTCGTGGTGATCGACCACGCGGTCGCCTTCGTCCCCGCGAACAAGGCGCGCACGCTCGCCCTGGAGATCCGCCACCCGGTCCTCATCGGCCACTTCGCCGTCACCTTCGACCGGCTCTGGCACCTGGCGACCCCGATGCACCCCCGGGCCGTCCCCGAACCCGCCCCGGAGGGCATCACCCCCCGCCAGCGCGCCGTCGCCACCCTCCTCGTGGAGGGCCACACCGACGCGGTGATCGCGGAGAGGCTCGGCATGAACGTCCGCACCGCCCGCGTTCACATCGCCAAGCTCGCTGCGACGTTGGGCAGCGAGAGCCGCGCCCAGCTCGGCTATCTCATCGCACGGTCGGGGATCCTTGACCGGGAAGGTTCACGGCAGGAGTGACCTCCGCCGGTCGACGCGGACCGTCGAGCCCCACCTGCGCGATCCGCACCCCGAGTTGGGTACGGCTCGCCGCGCCGAGCGTCTCCGACAGGCGGGCGATGTGCGCCCTGCAGGTGCGGACGCTGATGCCGAGCCGCTCCGCGATCACCGCGTCCTGGTGGCCCTCCGCCAGCAGCGCGGCGATGGACTGCTCGCGGTGCGAGATGCCCTCGATGCCGGTGTCCGGGAGCGGGGCGGTGAGCGGGATGCCCAGGCGCCACAGGCGTTCGAAGACCGTCACCAGGTAGCCGACCAGGGCCGGGTGGCGCAGTTCCAGGGCGAGGGTGCGATCCGCGTTGGCGGGGATGAAGGCGACCGTGCGGTCGAAGAGGATCAGCCGGTCGATGACCTCGTCGAGGGTGCGTGCCTGGACCGTGTTGCCCATCAGCTCCAGGTAGTTGAGCAGACCCTGCCCGTGGCGGGCCACGTGCGTGTACAGGTCGCGCATCCTGACGCCCCGGGTGCGCAGTTCGAGCGCCCGGTGCAGGCCCTCGGTCAGTTCGTGCTCGGGGCGGATGCCGCCGGGCTGCACGGTGAGCACCTCGGTGGTGCACGCCTGGGTCGCCTCGTCCATGGCCGCCTGGATACGGGAGAGCCCGTCCAGGACCCGGATCGCCGTTCCCTCGGCCGAGTTGGCCTGCATCGCCGGCCCCAGCCCCGCGTACCACTCGACGGCGGCCACCGCCGAGCCCACCCGCCGCTGGCTCGCGCTGACCTCGTCGTGGACGCCGCGCAGCAGCCGCGTCATGACCTCCTGCGGGGACGTCGGCACCAGCCAGCCCATGTCGTCGGGGTCGGGGTGCAGCAGGGCCAGCTCCAGCAGACAGGGCACCGACTCGGCGTCACAGCGCGGTACGCGGCCCCGCCGTACGGCCCGGGAATACACACGATCCCCGGCCTCGCACAGTCGGTCAGCACCGTGTGGATGCTCGTCCGTCCCGTGCCCGGCCATCACCCATTCCACCCCCGGTCCCGGCGTCTTCCGCAGCGCAACTATGCGCGGACACTCCCGGCTCCGCAACACGGCTCCCGCCAACCCGGGCGCCGAAAACTCCCTGTACGCCCGGGTATTTCCGCCCCACCGTCCGTCGGGTCGCAACAAGCTGAGGGGGCTGGGGTCCTTCTGACGGATCTCCGCGGAGAAAGGAGCGGCGTCGTGGGGCCCCCGCTCGCGCGCAGCCGAGAGTGAGGGAGTGCGTGCCGGGGGTCGCGACGCCCCGGAGATCCGTCAGAAGGGCCCCAGGACCCGCCACCCCGGAGGGTGTCCTTCCGCGCAAGCTGCCGGAAACGCCTCAGTGATCGTCGCGTTACGTACCGCCTCTAACGTCCCCTCATGGCGGACATATTTGACGCGTACGCGTTGGCCGACGCGTGGGACGAGATGTTCGAGCGGCCGGGTGAGGTCAGGACCGCCTACGAGCCGGTGCTGGCCGCACTCCAGCCGATCGAACCGAGTGAACTGCGCTTCCGGGCCGACCAGATGGCCCGGGCGTTCACCGACAGGGGCGTGACGTACGCCTTCGCGGGCGAGGAGCGGCCCTGGCCGCTGGACCTCGTGCCCAGGATCCTCGACGCCCTCGAGTGGGATCTCGTACACAGGGGGGTGAGTCAGCGGGTCAGGGCGCTGGAGGCCTATCTCGCCGACGCCTACGGGCACTGCCGGGCCTTCGAGGACGGTGTCGTGCCCTGGCGGCTGCTGCTCAACTCCCCGCACTTCCACCGGGCCGCGCAGGGGGTCGAACCGCCGGGCGGGGTGCGCATCCACGTGGCCGGAATCGACCTGGTGCGGGACGAGGCCGGGGACTTCCGGGTGCTGGAGGACAACGTGCGGGTGCCCAGCGGGGTGTCGTACGTCATCGAGAACCGCAGGGCCATGACCCGGATCTTCCCCTCCCTCTTCGCCGAGCAGCACGTGCTGCCGGTCGACGGGTACTGCGGCCGGCTGCTCGCCGCCCTGCGCGCCGCCGCTCCCGACGGGGTCGACGATCCGAGGGTGGTGGTGCTGACGCCCGGGCCCAGCAACGCCGCCTACTTCGAACACGCCCTGCTGGCACGGCTGATGGGCGTGCAGCTGGTCGAGGGGCACGACCTGGTGTGCCGCAACAACCGGGTGTGGATGCGCACGACGCGCGGGGAGGTGCCGGTCCATGTCGTATACCGGCGCCTGGACGACGACTTCCTGGACCCGCTGCACTTCCGGCCCGACTCGGTGATCGGCTGCCCCGGGGTCATGGGCGCCGCGATGGCGGGCAACGTCACACTCGCGAACGCCGTGGGCAACGGGATCGCCGACGACAAGCTGCTGTACACATACGTGCCGGACCTGATCCGCTACTACCTCTCCGAAGAACCGGTTCTGCCGAATGTCGAGTCCTACCGGCCCGACGAGCCGGGCCAGTTGGAGGCGGTGCTCGACCAGATCGACCAGTTGGTGATCAAGCCGGTCGACGGGGCCGGCGGTCAGGGGATCGTCATCGGACCGAAGGCCGACAAGGCCACTCTCGAACGCACTCGCAAAGCAGTCGCCGCCGACCCGCGCGGCTTCATCGCCCAGCGGCCGGTCGCCCTTTCCACCTCACCCACCCTCGCGGGCGAGCGCATGGCGCCGCGCCACATCGACCTGCGCCCGTTCGCCGTGAACGACGGCAGCGAGGTCTGGGTGCTGCCCGGCGGGCTCACCCGGGTCGCCCTGCAGGAGGGCAACCTGATCGTCAACTCCAGCCAGGGCGGCGGCTCCAAGGACACCTGGGTGCTCGCCGAAGGCCCGGCCGAGCAGCCGGCACCCGAGCCGGACACCACGATCCCGGCCGTCGCCCCGCGCCGGCTCGGACCCGACGGCACCCGCGCGGTCGTACAGGAAGGGGCGCAGCAGCAGTGAACGACGTGATCCTCTCCCGGATAGCCGAGTCCCTGACCTGGACCGGCCGTTACGTCGAGCGGGCCGACGCCACCGGCCGCATCCTCGACGCCTATCTGCACCGCATGCTGGAGGACCCCTGGCGCGACGAGGACGCGGCCTGCCGGTCGCTGTACGCGATCCTCGGCATGGCCGCGGACGGCGACCGCGTGGACATGCAGCAGGTGCTGGACCAGCTGGCCTTCGACGCCCGCTCCACGGGCTCCATCGAGGGCGCGCTGGGCGCGGCCCGGCTCAACGCGAGAAGCGCCCGGGAGGCCGTCTCCTCGGAGATGTGGGAGTGCCTGAACTCCACCTGGCACGCCCTGGCCGACCAGCGGCTGGCGGCGCGCCGCACGGGCCCGTACGCCTATCTGGAGCTGGTCCGCAGCCGGGCCGCCCTCTTCTTCGGCCTGGCCGACTCCACCATGAGCCGGGACGACAGCTGGCGGTTCGTCGTCCTGGGCCGGAGCCTGGAGCGGGTGGACATGACCGTACGGCTGCTGTCCGTGCGGGTGCTGGACGCCGCGCACGCGCCCGACTGGCCGACGCTGCTGAGCGCGTCCGGCGCCGACGAGGCGTACGCGCGCGTGTACGGCGGTTTCGGCGACACCCCGCGGGTGGCCGAGTTCCTGCTCCTGGACCGGGAGTTCCCGCGCTCGGCGCTGCACGCGCTGACCACGGCGGAGGACTGCCTCACCGCCCTCGGGCGGCCCCGCCAGGACCCTGCGCGCCGTCCGATCGGCCGGCTGCGCACCCGCCTTGAGTACCTGGACTCGCAAGCCCTCGAGGACCAATTGCCCACCCTGCTGCGGGACCTGCAGCAGGCCTGCATGGCGTCCGCGGACGCGGTGGCCGAGCGGTTCTTCCCCTACCAGGGGCCCGTCGAGTGGGCCCAGGAAGGAGCGTGAGCATGACCCGCCGGCTCCGCATCAAGCACACCACCCGCGTCTCCTACGCCCAGCCCGCGGCCTCCTCGCACAACGAGGTCCGCATGACCCCGCTGACGCTGCCCGGCCAGACCACCCTGGACGCCCGGGTCACCGTCAACCCGACGACGCCCACCTGGTCGTACTGGGACTACTGGGGCACCCAGGTCACCGGCTTCGACCTGATGGACCCGCACGGGAACCTCACCATCACGGCCTCCAGCCTGGTCGAGACGTCCCCGCCGAGCCCGCTGCCGGCCGCGCCCGGCTGGCCGGACATCGCCGAACGCACGGCGCACTCCCGGCTGCTGGAGTTCGCCGGCCCGACGGGCCGTACGACCGTCCCGCCCCGGCTGGTGAAGAAGGCGCGGAAGGCCGCCGCCGGCCTGGACCCGCACGAGACGGCGCTCGCGGTCTCCGCGCTGGTCGCCGACCGGGTCTCCTACCTCCCCGGCGCCACCAGCGTGAACACCTCGCCCGTCGAGGCCTGGGAGCAGGGCGCGGGCGTCTGCCAGGACATCACGCACCTCACGATCGCCCTGCTGCGCGGCGTCGGCCTGCCCACCCGCTACGTCTCCGGCTACCTGCACCCCGAACGCGAGGCCGAACTGCACCGGCCCGTCGCCGGCCAGAGCCACGCCTGGATCGAGTACTGGGCGGGCGACTGGTGCGGCTACGACCCCACCAACCGCGTCCGCGCCGACGAGTCCCACGTCGTGGTGGCCCGCGGCCGCGACTACGACGACGTGACCCCGCACAAGGGCGTCTACCGGGGAGTCGCGGGCGGACCGCCCGAGGTGTCGGTGGAGTTCACGCGGGTGGCGTGAAGCGTCACTTCAGGCCGACCGCCGAGCACTTCGACTTGTAGGCGCCGGTGCAGATGTCGGAGACCGTGTAGATGCCGTCCGCGACGACCGTCGACTTGATGGTCTTCGCGGTCAGGGCGCTCACGGTGACCAGTTGGGCGGGGATGCCCTTGTTGGTGGGGCTGTCCACGCTGTCCGCGGTGAGGGCGTCGAACTGGATGTCCTTGCCCTGCACCTTGAACACGGCCATCTGGGCGGCGGCGTCGGCCTCGTCCGGGTAGGGCTTGTAGACGGTCATGTACTGCTCGCCGGAGAGGATGCGCTGCACCGCGTCGAGGTCCGCGTCCTGGCCGGTGATCGGCGGCATCTTGGTGACGCCGGCCGCCTTGAGGGCCTTGACGATCCCGCCCGCCATCGCGTCGTTGGCGGAGTAGACCGCCGCGATGTTGTCCTTGCCCATCGCGTCGACCGCCTGGGTCGTCTCCTTCTGGGCGATCTTCGGGTTCCAGTCCTTGGTGTCGTAGGACCGCGCGACCGTCACCTTGCCGTTGAGCTCGGACATGGCACCCGCCTTGAACTGCTTGGCGTTCGGGTCCGTCGGCGAGCCGTTGATCATGACGACCTTGGTGGAGGTGTCGGCGTTCGGGCCCAGCGCGTCCAGCAGCGTACGGGCCTGCACCTCGCCCACCAGCTCGTTGTCGAAGGAGACGTAGGCGGCGATCGGGCCCTCGGCGAGGCGGTCGTAGGCGATGACCGGGATGCCGGCGTCCTTGGCCTTCTGCACCTCGCCGGCGATGGCGTGCGAGTCGACGGAGTCGAGCACGATGATGTCGACCTTGTCGTCGATCATCTTCTGCATCTGCTGCGCCTGCTTCGGGGCGGACGACCCGGCGTTGGCGTAGTCGACCTTGCCCTGGTTCTTCGTGAGCTCCAGGATCTTCTTCTTCATGATCGGGTAGTCGAAGTTGCTGTACCGGGTGTTGATGAGGTCCGGCATCAGGACGCCCACGGTCATGTCGTTGCCCTTGGTCGGGGCCGCCGAGGAGCTGCTCCCCGAGATCCCCAGCACGCCGCAGCCCGCCAGCGAGAGGGTCAGCGTGGGCGCTGCCACGGTTATGGCGATACGACGCATGGAACTGCTCACTGGGCTGCTCACTTCTGATGCCTTCGGGTGCCTTTGGGGAGATGTCTGAAAAGACAACGCGGCCCCGCCCCCGGGCGTCAAGCGGAACCACTTAACGAGTGCGCAACGCCACGCTCCGCTTGTGGTGTGAAGATGTGGCACAACCCCCTCCAAAGGGCCTTTACGGACCGTTCAGATTCCCCACGGTTCCCGATCATGTCATCCCCGAACACCGGTGCGGAACCGACCATGCGATCGAACGAACCCGGCCAGACGTACGCCGGCCCACGCGCCGGACACGGCGAGGGGCCCGGAGGTTCGCCGTGAACCTCCGGGCCCCTGTCGCCCGTGCCGTCCGTCGCCCGCGGGTCAGTCCTGCGGTCGCTTGGGCCGCCAGACCACCAACGCGCTCGTCTGCTGCACCTCCTGGTACGGCACCAGGTCGCGCCGGTAGGAGGCGTGCACCGCCGCCTCGCGCTGGCGCATCGCCGCCGCCGCGCCGTCCACCGCCGCCTGGAGCTCGGCCACGCGCTGCTGGAGCGCGGCGACCTGGTTCTCCAGTTCGATGATGCGCTTGATGCCGGCCAGGTTGATGCCCTCGTCCTGCGACAACTGCTGCACCTGACGCAGCAGTTCGATGTCACGGGCCGAGTAGCGCCGGCCCCGGCCGGGGGTCCGGTCGGGCGAGACCAGGCCCAGACGGTCGTACTGACGCAGTGTCTGCGGGTGCAGACCGGAGAGCTGGGCCGCCACCGAGATGACGTAGACCGGGGTCTCCTCGGTCAGTTCGTACGGGTTGCGACGACGGCCGTCCATCTCTGTCATGCTCCCTTCGCGGCCTGGAACAGCTCCGCCCGTGGGTCCTCGCCCACGGTCGCCTCGCGATACGCCTCGAGCGCGTCACGAGCCTTCCCCGTCACGTCCTTCGGGACACTCACCTCGACGGTGACCAACAGGTCCCCGCGGGTGCCGTCCTTACGGACCGCGCCCTTGCCCCGGGCGCGCATCGTACGGCCGTTGGGCGTGCCCGGCGGCACCTTCAGGGTGACCGGCGGTCCGCCCAGGGTGGGGACCCTGACCTCGCCGCCGAGCGCCGCCTCCGCGAACGTCACCGGGACGGTCACCGTGAGGTTGTCGCCCTTGCGGCCGAAGACGGGGTGCGCGGAGACGTGCACCGTGACGTACAGGTCGCCCGCGGGGCCGCCCCGTTCGCCCGGCGCGCCCTTGCCGCGCAGCCGGATGCGCTGCCCGTCGGACACCCCGGCCGGGATGCGGACCTGCATGGTGCGCGAGGACTTGGCGCGCCCGGAGCCCTTGCAGACCTCGCAGGGGTTCTCCGCGATCAGGCCGCGGCCCTTGCAGTCCGGGCAGGGGTCGGTGAGGGAGAACCCGCCGCCGGAGCCCCGGGCGACCTGGCCGGTGCCGACGCACGTCGGGCACACCCGCGGGTTGCCGTTCGCGTCGCCGGTGCCCGAACAGGCCTTGCACGGTGCCTGCGAGGACATGCGCAGCGGGACCGTCGCCCCCTCGATCGCCTCGGTGAAGCTGAGACTGACCTCGGTGTCGATGTCCTGGCCGCGCCGCGGCTGGGTACGGGTCGTGCCCGTGCCGCCGCGGTTGAAGAGGCCCCCGAAGACGTCTCCGAGTCCGCCGCCGAAGCCGCCGGCCCCGGAGCCCCCGCCCTGCGCGCCGCCTCCGAAGAGGTCGCCCAGGTCGAAGTTGAAGGAGCCGCCGCCCGCGCCCGGCCCCGGACGGAAACCGCCGTTGCCGAAGAGGGTGCGGGCCTCGTCGTACTCCTTGCGCTTCTTGGGGTCGCCGAGGACGTCGTTCGCCTCGGAGATCTCCTTGAAGCGCTCCTCGGCCTTGGCGTTGCCCTTGTTCGCGTCCGGGTGGTACTCGCGGGCGAGCTTGCGGTACGCCTTCTTGATCTCGGCCTCGGTGGCGTCCTTGGGGACGCCGAGGACCTTGTAGTAGTCCTTCTCGATGAAGTCCTTCGTACTCATCCCCGACGTACCCCCTTTCCGGTGTTCCGCTCGGTGTCTACGTCAGCCCTCCTCAGGGCCGTTGTCCTTCTTCTCCTCGGCCGCCTCGGAACTCTCCTCGGCCTTGACCGGCTGCGCGCCCGGCTGCGGTTCGGCGACCGCCACCCGCGCGGGGCGGATGGTGCGTTCGCCGATGCGATACCCGGGCTGCAGGATCGCCACGCAGGTCGTCTCGGTGACGTCCGGCGCGTAGGAGTGCATCAGGGCCTCGTGGATCGTCGGGTCGAAGGGCTCGCCCTCTTTGCCGAACTGCTGCAGGCCCATCTTCGCCGCGACGGTCTCCAGCGACTCCGCGACGGACTTGAACCCGCCGACGAGTTCGCCGTGTTCCCGCGCGCGGCCGATGTCGTCGAGCACGGGCAGGAGTTCGGTCAGGAGGTTCGCGATGGCGATCTCCTTGACCGTGATCCGGTCCCGCTCCACACGGCGGCGGTAGTTCTGGAACTCGGCCTGCAGCCGCTGGAGGTCCGCGGTGCGCTCCTCGAGCGCCTTGCGCACCTGGTCCAGCTGGGCCGTCAGACCGGCGATCTGCGCTGCGTCCCCGGCCGGGGCCGCCCCCTCGGAGGCGGCCTTCGGCTCGGCGTCGTCAGAGGTGGCGCCGGAGGGGACGTCGGGCTTCTCCTCGAAGCCCGGGGTCTCCTCCGTCACGCGGCACCGTCCTTGCGCTCGTCGTCCACGATCTCGGCGTCGACCACGTCGTCGTCGGCCTTCGGGGCCTCGGCGTCGGCGGACGCGCCACCGGCGGCCTGGGCGTCGGCGTACATGGCCTGGCCGAGCTTCTGCGAGACGGCCGCGACCTTCTCCGTGGCGGTGCGGATCTCGGCGGTGTCCTCGCCCTTGAGCGCGGCCTTCAGCTCCTCGATGGACGCCTCGACCTCGGTCTTGATCTCGCCGGGGACCTTGTCCTCGTTGTCCTTGAGGAACTTCTCCGTCTGGTAGACGAGCTGCTCGCCCTGGTTGCGGGTCTCGGCGGCCTCGCGGCGGCGGTGGTCCTCCTCCGCGTACTGCTCGGCCTCCTGGCGCATGCGGTCGACCTCGTCCTTCGGCAGCGAGGAGCCGCCGGTGACGGTCATCTTCTGCTCCTTGCCCGTGCCCAGGTCCTTCGCGGTCACGTGCATGATGCCGTTGGCGTCGATGTCGAAGGACACCTCGATCTGCGGGACGCCGCGGGGCGCCGGCGGCAGACCGGTCAGCTCGAACATGCCGAGCTTCTTGTTGTACGCCGCGATCTCGCGCTCGCCCTGGTAGACCTGGATCTGCACGGAGGGCTGGTTGTCCTCGGCGGTGGTGAAGATCTCGGACCGCTTGGTCGGGATCGTCGTGTTCCGCTCGATGAGCTTGGTCATGATGCCGCCCTTGGTCTCGATGCCGAGGGACAGCGGGGTCACGTCGAGGAGCAGGACGTCCTTGACCTCACCCTTGAGGACACCGGCCTGGAGCGAGGCGCCGATGGCGACGACCTCGTCCGGGTTCACGCCCTTGTTCGCCTCCTTGCCGCCGGTCAGCTCCTTGACGAGCTCGGCGACGGCGGGCATACGGGTGGAGCCACCGACCAGGACGACGTGGTCGATCTCGTTGATCGAGATGCCGGCGTCCTTGATGACGTTGTGGAACGGCGTCTTGCAGCGCTCCAGCAGGTCCGCGGTCAGCTGCTGGAACTGGGCGCGGGTGAGCTTCTCGTCCAGGTGCAGCGGGCCCTCGGCGGAGGCCGTGATGTAGGGCAGGTTGATCGAGGTCTCGGTGGACGAGGACAGCTCGATCTTGGCCTTCTCGGCGGCCTCACGCAGACGCTGCAGGGCCATCTTGTCCTTGCCGAGGTCCACGCCGTGACCGCCGGCGAACTGCTTGACCAGGTAGTCGACGATGCGCTGGTCCCAGTCGTCACCACCGAGGTGGTTGTCACCGTTGGTGGCCTTCACCTCGACCACGCCGTCGCCGATCTCCAGCAGCGAGACGTCGAACGTACCGCCACCGAGGTCGAAGACGAGGATCGTCTGGTCGTCCTTGTCGAGGCCGTACGCGAGCGCGGCCGCGGTCGGCTCGTTCACGATGCGCAGGACGTTCAGACCGGCGATCTCGCCGGCCTCCTTGGTCGCCTGGCGCTCGGAGTCGTTGAAGTAGGCGGGGACGGTGATGACCGCGTCCGTGACCTTCTCGCCCAGGTAGGACTCGGCGTCGCGCTTCAGCTTCTGCAGGATGAAGGCGGAGATCTGCTGCGGGTTGAAGTCCTTCCCGTCCAGCTGGATCTTCCAGTCCGTGCCCATGTGGCGCTTCACGGAGCGGATGGTCCGGTCCACGTTGGTGACCGCCTGACGCTTGGCCACCTCTCCGACGAGCACCTCACCGTTCTTGGCGAAGGCGACGACGGACGGCGTGGTCCTGGCGCCCTCGGCGTTGGTGATGACGGTGGGCTCGCCGCCCTCCAGAACGCTGACGACGGAGTTAGTCGTGCCCAGGTCGATGCCGACCGCACGTGCCATGGTTGATTCCTCCAGCTGACTTGAGTGGAACGGACTCAAGTGTGCACGACGCCCGCCGATGGGTCAACAGACCTGAGTCGCCACGACTCAAGTCTTATCCGTTCCTTACACGCAACTGGCCTCTGACCTGCGTCGATACCGAACCCCTAGGGGGATAATCGGGGACACGAAGGAGTGAGAGAACCAGCACGAGCGCCCCGCCCGCCACCCAGAACACCCCGGACCGCGCGACCCATCCCAGGTGCACGAGCACCCCGACGAGTACCCCCACGAACGCCCCGAGACCGAGCAGCACCGTCGCCCCCGGCGGGGTCAGCCCGGTCCGCCGCAGCCGGTGCGCGAGATGGTCGGGCCCGCGCCGCAGCAGCGGCCGCCCGGTCAGCCGCCGCCCCAGCACCACCAGGAGGACGTCGGCGCCCGCGACGGCGGTGAGGCTGAACAGCACGCCCGCGCTGGAGGCGAGCCCGTACCCGGCCCGCGTGAACACGGCGGAGGCGGCCAGCACGAACCCCGTGAACAGCGAGCCGCACGCACCGAGCCCCACGCGCGCGGGATGCCAGTTGTGCATCAGGAACCCGGTCAGCGCGGCCGCGAGCACGCTCAGCAGCACCGCGAGCCCGTCCATCACCTCGGCCGCCGCGCAGGCCCCCACCCCGAAGGCGGTGACGACCCCCACGGTCCCGGCGAGCGCGTCGGCATGGTCGAGCGCCCGGAAGGCGAGGGTGACGAAGACGATCCAGCCGACGGCGAGCAGCCCCGCCCCGAGCCCGGTCTCCTCGTACGGCACCACCGAGGCCGCCGCCACGGCCGTACCGACGACCAGCACCCGGGCCTTCACCCGCCGCACGTCGGCGACCAGCCCGAGCAGGGCGACGGCGCCTCCCGCGACGAGCAGCCGGCCGACCCCGTCGCCGAGCCGCGTCACCCCCGCCCAGTCCCCGCCGACCGCGACGGCACAACTGGCGGTCACCACGGCGACCCCGCCGAACAGCGGCAACGGCCGCTGGCGTCGGCGGTCGACGACCCCGAGGCGCAGGGCGGGCACCCGCAGCAGCGCGCTGAGCACGGCGGCGAGCAGAAGGGCTGAGGTTGCGGCGGCGATCCCGTAGAGCACGGGTCTAAGTTAGGGGCGAATGTAGCAATTTGGTACGAATAACACGATCGGATCGTCCCGGACCTTTGAGGTCACCCTCAGCGACGCAGATCACCGCACCCCTGACTACAGTGCGGCGGAGAATGTGGGTAGTCTCAGACGGACTGCATAAGTTACCGCTTAGTAATGTCGAGGATTCCCTCGAAGAAACCCTCGCAGGCCCGAGGAGCCCCGAAATGCAACTCGCCGCGATCATCGTGTCGCTGGTCCTGATCGTGGTTGGCGTCGCCCTGTTCGCGCGCGCCATCCTGCAGATCTACACCTTCATGCGGCTCGGCCAGAACGTGCCCGCCGGTACCCGTACCGACGAGCCCGTCCAGCGCACCGTCACGGTGGCCAGGGAGTTCCTCGGCCACACCCGGATGAACCGCTGGGGCGTCGTCGGCGTGGCGCACTGGTTCGTGGCGGTGGGCTTCTTCACCCTGCTGCTGACGATCGTCAACGCCATCGGTCAGCTCTTCCAGGCCGACTGGCTCCTGCCGGTCCTCGGCGACTGGACCCCGTACAACGTCTTCGTCGAGTTCATCGGCACGATGACCGTGCTCGGCATCCTGGTCCTGATCGGCATCCGGCAGCTGAGCCACCCGCGCCGGCCGGGCCGCAAGTCCCGGTTCGCCGGCTCCAACTTCGGCCAGGCCTACTTCGTCGAGACGGTCATCCTCGTCGTCGGCGTCTGCATCTTCATGCTGCACGCCCTCGAAGGCGCCCAGCACCACGTGAGCGGCTACGAGACCTCGTTCTTCATCTCCTACCCGGTGGTCCACTGGCTCGCGGGCATGGACGTCTCCACGCTGCAGAACCTCACCTACTTCTTCGCCGGCCTGAAGATCGCGACCTCGTTCATCTGGATGATCGTCGTCGCCCTGAAGACCGACATGGGCGTGGCCTGGCACCGCTTCCTCGCCTTCCCGAACATCTGGTTCAAGCGCAACGCCACCGGCGAGACCTCGCTCGGCGCCCTGCTGCCGATGACCTCGGGCGGCAAGCCGATCGACTTCACCGACCCCGGCGACGACGACGTCTTCGGCGTCTCCCAGGTCGAGCAGTTCTCCTGGAAGGGCCTGCTCGACTTCTCCACCTGCACCGAGTGCGGCCGCTGCCAGTCGCAGTGCCCCGCCTGGAACACGGGCAAGCCCCTGTCCCCCAAGCTCCTGATCATGTCCCTGCGCGACCACGCGCACGCCAAGGCGCCCTACCTGCTCGCGGGCGGCGGCAAGTCCATGGAGGGCGAGGAGAAGGCCTCCGAGGAGCAGCTCGCCGGTGTGCCGGCCGCCGCCCTCGCGGAGGCCGAGCGCCCGCTGATCGGCACCGCCGAGGAGAACGGCGTCATCGACCCGGACGTCCTGTGGTCCTGCACGACCTGCGGCGCCTGCGTCGAGCAGTGCCCCGTCGACATCGAGCACATCGACCACATCGTCGACATGCGCCGCTACCAGGTCATGATCGAGTCGGCCTTCCCCTCCGAGGCGGGCACGATGCTCAAGAACCTGGAGAAGAAGGGCAACCCCTGGGGCCTGGCCAAGAAGCAGCGCCTGGAGTGGCTCAAGGAGGTCGACTTCGAGGTCCCGGTCGTCGGCCAGGACATCGAGGACCTCACCGAGGTCGAGTACCTGTACTGGGTCGGCTGCGCGGGCTCCCTCGAGGACCGCGCCAAGAAGACCACGAAGGCGTTCGCCGAACTCCTCCACATCGCCGGCGTGAAGTTCGCGATCATGGGCGGCGACGAGAAGTGCACCGGTGACTCCGCGCGCCGCCTCGGCAACGAGCCCCTGTTCCAGGAGCTCGGCATGGAGAACGTCATGGCGCTGAACATGGCGTTCGGCGAGGAGCTGGACGACGACGGCAAGGTGGTCCCGGAGTCCGCCAAGCCGAAGTCGGCGAAGAAGATCGTCGCCACCTGCCCGCACTGCCTCAACACGATCGGCAACGAGTACCCGCAGCTCGGCGGCGACTACGAGGTCATCCACCACACCCAGCTGCTGCAGCACCTGGTCGACGAGGGCAAGCTGGTCCCGGTCACCCCGGTCGAGGGCATCATCACCTACCACGACCCCTGCTACCTGGGCCGCCACAACAAGATCTACACGCCCCCGCGCGAGATCATCGCGGGCGTCCCGGGCCTGCGCAACGAGGAGATGCACCGCCACAAGGAGCGCGGCTTCTGCTGCGGCGCGGGCGGCGCACGGATGTGGATGGAGGAACGGATCGGCAAGCGCATCAACAACGAGCGCGTCGACGAGGCCCTCTCCCTCAACCCCGACATCGTCTCGACGGCCTGCCCGTTCTGCCTGGTCATGCTCACGGACTCGGTGAACGGCAAGAAGAACGACGGCAAGGCGAAGGAATCCATCCAGGTGGTGGACGTAGCACAGCTGCTCCTCGACTCCGTCAAGACCCCGACCGACCCGGCGGGCGAGGAGAAGTCGGAGAGCGCCCCGGAACCGGAGCCGGTGAAGTAGCCCGTACGCAGCGCGGCGCCCCCTGTCTCCCACGAGCCAGGGGGCGCCGTCGTAAGCGCTGCTAGGCCCCCTTCGGCCCCGCCTGCTGCACCACGTCGAACGACCAGAGGGTGGACCCGGACGCCGCGGGCTTCGGCCGCTCGCCGCCACCCTCACCACCCCCCTGGTGGGCGGACTTCATCGGCCCTTCCATCCAGGCCTGAAACGCCTCCTCGTCCCGCCAACGCGTGTACACGAGATACTGCTCGGTCCCCTCGACCGGCCGCAGCAGCTCGAACCACTCGAACCCGTCGGAGCTCTCCACAGCATGGGCCCGCGAGGCGAACCGCTTCTCCAGGATCTCCCGCTGCTCAGCGGGAACGGTCAGTACGTTGATCTTGACTACGCTCATGGGTTCATCCTGCCGCAGGGGCGATGAGAAGGGCGTGAGCGGCCGGCTCAGTTGATGGTGAGGGCGGCGGAGTCGTTGCGGCCGTTCGGATCGAAGGCGGGCCGGTGGGAGTGGGCCGGATCCGGGCCCCAGTTCAGCTGGACGCTGCCCGCGGCGTGGGTGATCACGTCGTCGACCCGCAGGGTCAGGGAGAAGTCGGCGACCTGTCCCCTGGGCACGAGGTAGCCCGGCAGGTGACAGACGTAGGGTCCCTTGGCCGCGGCGGTCGGATTGTCCTCCTGCCACGGATCGCAGTCGGCCGAATGGCCGACGACGGTGGTGCCGGGCGGGAGCGTCACCCAGGCGGTGGGCACTCCGTCACCACCGCTGCGGTCGTACAGGGTCGCCGGACCGTTGGCGGCCAGGTGGAAGCGGAGGGTCGCGGTCTTGCCCGCACCCGCTTGAGCACTCGCGCCGGAGACCGCGAAGTCGGCCGTGTTGCGGGCCTTGAGGGACGCGATCCCGTAGTCCGTGACGGTGCCGTCCTGCGGCAGGGAGACGGATCCCGCCGGGACCGAGGAGTGCCGGCCTGCCTTGATCACCCTCAGTTTGAGCGCGGGCGCGGTCTTCTTGCCCCACGTCCACTTCATGCCCGGGCCGTCCGGCCAACCTGGCTGGCCGAGAGGCGCGGTGAGGACGTCGAGGTAGGTGAACAGGGCGGTGGAGTTCACGTGCAGGCGCACCGGGGCGGACAGGGCGGCCGTCTCCGCGATGTCGATGGCGCCCTTGGGGTAGCACCTGGCGAGGTGGACGACGCCGTCGGACCCGTACTGGCAGTTGGAGTAGTGGTCGACGAAGTCCAGGCCGGGTGAGACCGCCAGGACGGTCTGCACACCGCGGGCGGGACGGTTGCCGACGTTGCTGAACTGGACCGGCTCCGTGAGGTTGCTGCCGACCTTCAGATCGGTGTGATCGGCGAGGCGGTTCAGGCCGAAGGACGGCCCTCCCACGGTGACCGATCCCGTGCCGCCCACGATCTGCGCGTGCGCGGACCGGCCGGTGATCTTGTACGTTCCCGTGGCGCCCAGCCGGCTGCCTCGGAGCGCGGTCAGGGTCAGCTGGGTCTCGGACCCGAGTCCGTTCTTCGGATCGGAGCCGGACTCGAACATCTCCCCACACGTGGCCACCAGGCCATGGGCGGTGCAGTTGCTCGAGAACGTCACCTTGGCGATCTTCGACAGACCCCGGGCGTCCACGGTCAGCGTGGCGTCGTACGCCTGGAGGTTCTTGGTCTTGGTGTGGAACTCGAAGGACACGCCCGCCGTGGCGGGAGCGGCCGGCAGGGCCGCCGGAGCCGGCGCGTCCAGCGTGATCACCGGCTGGCTGGAAGTGGCGACGGCCGGACCCGCGACCAGCAGCGATGCGGCCAGACCGGCAGCAGAGGCGAACACCGCGGTTAAGCCGGTGAGGGAGTTACGTCTCATCAACGTCCTTATGTGGGAAGGGGTTTGCGTGGGTTCGGTGAACGGAACCGGTGCGACCTTAGATCACTGGTACGACAAACGCCCACGCCTATTCCTGTCACACGACCGGCTCGCCGATGCCCAGCAGGTTGCCCTCGCTGTCGTGGAACCAGGCGCCGCGCTCGCCCCGGTAGCCCTTGCTGGGGTAGTGGCCCTCGACCTCGGCGATGCCGTCCACGGTCCGCAGTCCCGGCACGTCCACGTCCTCGAACTCCACGCCCCGGCGCCTGAGTTCGGCGACGACCGCCTCGATGTCCGACACCTCCCAGGCCATCTGCGTGAAGGTGCCGGGCGAGGCGCCGGTCGACCGGAAGAGGACGAAGTCCACGCCGCCGCACCGGTACAGCAGACCGCCGGGCCGCTCGTCCACGGGCTCCAGGCCGAGCACCTCGGCATAGAAGCGCCGGGCACGGTCGAGGTCCTGTGCGGGCAGCCGGGTGGCGACCCTTCCTGCGGCCAGGAGCCTCCGTGCGTCCGGGGCGTCGTTGTCCTCCATGTCTCCACTGTGCCGCCTTCGGCAGACAGCGACGCTCACCGAACTCTTGTACAACCCTTACGGTCCATCGGAGGTCTCCCCTGCGCGACACCACGATGCAGGAGTCACCCGCGCCCCTTGGAGCCCTTCTTGCCCAGCCGTACCCGCGCGAGCTCCCGGCACCGTCCCATCGACCGGGGGCGGCCGTCCGGCACCCCCGACTGCCGCAGGAGAAACCGCATGCACCAGCCACTCCGCCTCGCCCTCGCGACGGCCACCGCCGTCGCGCTGACGGGCGGGCTGCTCACGTTCACCGCCGCCACCGCGTCCGCCGCCGACTCCGTCCGCGTCAAGCAGGCCGACTTCAACGGCGACGGCATCGGCGACATCGCCACCTCGGCGGCGACCGCCTCCGTCGGCGGCCAGAAGAACGCGGGCCAGATCGTCGCCCTCTACGGCAGCGTCACCGGCATCTCCTCCGCCAAGCGCTCCACCATCAGCCAGAACACGCCCGGCGTCCCGGGCACCGCCGAGGCCGGCGACGAGTTCGGCGCGGACCTGGTGTACGCCGACTTCAACGGCGACGGCTACGACGACCTCGCCGTCTCCTCCCCGAACGAGAAGCTCGGCACCGACGTCAACGCCGGCTCCCTCGCCATCCTGCTGGGCTCCAGGAGCGGCCTCACCGGCAAGAGCATCGACGTCCCGGACCCGGCCCCCTCCTCGCACGACTTCTGGGGCAAGAATCTGGCCGCCGGCGACTTCGACGGCGACGGCAAGGCCGACCTGGCCGTCGGCAGCTCCTCCAACGTCGTCTACGTCTACAAGGGCGGCTTCAGCAACGCCGGCACCCCCGGCGGCCGCTACACCATCAAGCCGCCGATCCAGTCGGGCACCGACGACTTCCCGTACGGCCCGCTGCACCTGACCGCCGGTGACGTCAACGGCGACGGCCGCACCGACCTGATCGTCGACGGCTACGAGACCCGAACCTCCCGCGGCTGGAACACCAACTACTGGATCCCCGGCTCCGCGAACGGCCTCACCGTCGCCGGCGCCAAGACCCTCAAGACCGGCGTCGTCACCGGCATCGGCGACATCAACGGCGACGGCTACGGCGACATCGTCAGCGGCGCCTCCTGGGACGCGACGGCCGGTGACGGCGCGACGATCCCGGACTCCGCCACCGGCGGCAAGGTGAACATCACCTACGGCTCCGCGTCCGGGCCCGCCTCGACCACCGGCGTCACCCAGAACACCGGCAACGTCCCCGGCTCCTCCGAGAAGGGCGACGGCTTCGGCTGGGACCTCGACCTCGGCGACGTCAACGGCGACGGCTACCAGGACCTCGTCGTCAGCTCCCCGAACGAGGACCTCGGCGCCAACACCAACACCGGCTCGGTCACCGTCCTGTACGGCTCCGCGTCCGGTCTGAACACCTCCTCCGGCATGCAGGGCATCGCCCAGAGCACGCCGGGCGTCCCCGGCGACGACGAGAAGAGCGACCTCTTCGGCGCCGACGTCAAGCTCGACGACGTCAACGGCGACGGCCGGGCCGACCTGCTGGTGGGCTCGTACGAGAACGGCGGCGACGGCGCGGTCACCTACCTGCCCTCCGACGGCAGTAAGATCACCGCGACCGGCTCCCGGGCCCTGTCCGCGAGCGCGGTCGGCGTCTCCACCACGGGGACACCGCAGTTCGGCGCCCTGTTCGCGGACTGACGCACCGCCAGGCCGGCCGGCGGACTCGCCGGCCGACGCGGCTGCTTGGCTCTCCCTAGGGGGTGCCTTTGCCGTCCCCTTAGGGGATGTCACAGCTCGGCAGCAAAGCCGGGTCCGGACCGCCGGGCCCGGCACGCCGCTCTCCGGCACCAGGTACGTTCGAAGACGTGGCTGGATTCAGGATCGGACGCGGCGGCAGGAACAACGGCGCTCCGCACACGCGACCGCAAAACCCCCCGCAGGGACAGCAGGCGCCGCAGGGGCCGCCGTACGGCTACCCGCCCGCGCCGCAGCCCTACCAGGGGCAGCAGCAGTACGGCGGCGGATACGGGGGCGGCTACGGCGGCCGGGAGGAGCCGGAGTACTTCGGCGACGGCGGCTACGCCCCGCAGGGGAACCCCGACCCCTACGCGGCCGACAACCCGGGCAACACCCAGGCGTTCGCGGTGGGCGAGGACCCGTACAGCCAGGGCGGCACCTACCGCGCGGGCTCGGCCCCGGCCGGTCCCATCGGCCCGCGCCTGCACTGGAAGGACCTGCTGAGGGGGATCGTCCTCTCCCCCAACCAGACCTTCCTCCAGATGCGCGACTACACGATGTGGGGCCCCGCCCTCGTCGTCACCTTCCTCTACGGCCTGCTCGCCGTCTTCGGCTTCGACGGAGCCCGTTCGGACGCGATCCACGCGACGCTCTCCAACGCCGTGCCGATCGTCCTGACGACGGCCGTCGCGATGGTCCTGTCCGCCTTCGTCCTGGGCGTGGTGACCCACACCCTCGCCCGCCAGCTGGGCGGTGACGGCGCCTGGCAGCCCACGGTCGGCCTCTCCATGCTGATCATGTCCGTCACGGACGCCCCCCGCCTGGTCTTCGCCATGTTCTTCGGCGGCAACGCGACCTTCGTCCAGTTCCTCGGCTGGGCCACCTGGATCGCGGCGGGCGGCCTGCTGACCATGATGGTCGCCCGCTCCCACGACCTGCCCTGGCCCAAGGCCCTGGGCGCCTCGTCCATCCAGCTGATCGCCCTGCTGTCGATCGTGAAGCTGGGGACGTTCTAGTCAGGGCTTCCGATCAGGGCTTCTAGTCCTGCAGGAAGGCGAGGATGTCGGGGTTGAGGACGTCCGGGTGGGTCGACAGCATCCCGTGCGGCAGCCCCTCGTAACTCTTGAGCGTGCCGTTCTTCAGGAGCTTGACCGTCAGCGGCGCCGAGTCCTCGTACGGGACGACCTGGTCGTCGGTTCCGTGCGCGACGAGGACCGGCACGTCGATCTGCCGGAGGTCCTCGGTGAAGTCGGTCTCGGAGAACGCCTTGACGCACTCGTAGTGGGCGTTGGCCGCGCCCATCATGCCCTGCCGCCACCAGTTGTCGATCAGCCCCTGCGACACCTGGGCGCCGGGCCGGTTGAAGCCGTAGAACGGCCCCGCGGGCACGTCGAGGTAGAACTGCGCGCGGTTGGCGGCGAGAGCCTCGCGGAAGCCGTCGAAGACCTCGATGGGCAGGCCGCCCGGGTTGGCCGGCGACTTGACCATGACCGGCGGTACGGCGCCCACCAGCACCGCCTTCGCGACGCGGCCGGGCTTGGCGCGGGCGACGTAGCGCGCGACCTCCCCACCGCCGGTGGAGTGGCCGACGTGGAACGCCTCCCGCAGGTCGAGCGCGTCCGTGAGGGCGGCGACGTCGGCTGCGTAGGTGTCCATGTCGTGGCCGGTGGCGGTCTGACTGGAGCGTCCGTGGCCGCGGCGGTCGTGGGCGATGACGCGGTACCCGTGCGCCAGGAAGAACAGCATCTGGGTGTCCCAGTCGTCGGCGCTCAGCGGCCATCCGTGGTGGAAGACGATCGCGCGGGCGTCGCGTGGCCCCCAGTCCTTGTAGAAGAGGGTGGTGCCGTCATCGGTGGTGACTGTGCCCATGGCTGTCCTCCGCTCGGCGGTCCGGACGTACCCGGCCCACGGTACGCGCGGGCCGCGAACGCCGCCCCCGGACGACGAGATCGAGGTGGGGGATCTTGCGGAGGTGCCGGGCGTCGGTCACCCTGGCGTGATGGGGGGCACGTTGGTACGGAGGGCGGCGCGGGCGGCGCTGTGGACGGTGTTGTGCGCGCTGCTGGCAGCCGTCCCGTTGGGGATCTCGCTGCTGTCGCTGCGGTTCGTGCTGGACGAGCAGCGCGGGGGGCACCACACCCTGGTCCTCCTGTTCACCGCCGCGGCACAACTGCTGGCCTTCGGTGGGTTCATGCCCCTGCTCTTCTACGTCAACCACCGCTGGGCCGACCGGACCGGCAAACGGAACGCGGTGGTCTGCTGGGCCGGAATCGTCGTCGTCCTCCTCGGCTGGTTGGGGGCCCTCATCTCCGGCAGGGGGGACGTCGACCAGCAGATCCTGCACGACCGCGGGGTGACGGAAGCAGGCGTGGTCACCAAGTACGAGAAGGTCCAGGGCGACAACGGCGGCACCATGGAGGTCGTGGCAACGGTGCGTCTCACCGACGGCACGACGACCACCGTCAGCGGCTACGACCCGAAACGCGACAGCGCCGTGCAGGTCACCGTCGACCCCCTGCACCGGGCCGACCCGCAGTTCGGCCGGCCTCCGGGCGCACCCGACAGAGTGGACCTGAAGGTGTGCGCCGCGATCCTGACCGTCGGCTACCTCGTAGCGGCGAGCGGCATCGCCGGCCCCCTCGCCGAAGCCCTCACCTCCCGAGGACCACGCCGCCGAGGAACCCCGACGGACGAAACACCGGCCGACAAGGCGCCTTCCTACGGCTAGGAACCGCGCTCCTCAGAGGTCCCCGACTTCCGCACCGCAGGCAGAACGGACCACGGGAAGTTGATCCAGTCATCGGTGCGCTTCCACACGTACTCGCACTTCACCAGCGACTGCGACTTCTCGTAGATGACGGCCGAGCGGACCTCGGCGACGTGGTCGAGGCAGAAGTCGCGGACCAGCTTGAGCGTCTTGCCGGTGTCGGCGACGTCGTCGGTGACGAGGACCCTCTTGTCGGAGAAGTCGATGAGGTTGGGGACGGGGGCGAGCATGACGGGCATCTCGAGGGTGGTGCCCACGCCCGTGTAGAACTCGACGTTCACCAGGTGGAGGTTCTTGCACTCGAGGGCGTAGGCGAGCCCGCCGGCCACGAAGACGCCGCCGCGGGCGATGCTCAGCACGATGTCCGGCTCGTACCCGTCGTCGACGATGGTCTGCGCGAGCTCCCGGACGGCGACCCCGAAGGCCTCGTACGTGAGGTTCTCGCGGACCTCGCTCATACCTGCGTCCGGTGGAAGTTGAGGTACGACCGGGAGGCGGTGGGCCCGCGCTGCCCCTGGTACCGGGAGCCGTACCGCTCGCTGCCGTAGGGGAACTCGGCCGGTGAGGTGAGCCGGAACAGGCACAGCTGGCCGATCTTCATCCCCGGCCACAGCTTGATGGGGAGCGTGGCGAGGTTGGACAGCTCGAGGGTCACGTGCCCGGAGAAGCCGGGGTCGATGAAGCCGGCCGTGGAGTGGGTGACGAGCCCGAGCCGGCCGAGGGAGCTCTTGCCCTCCAGTCGGGAGGCGAGGTCGGTCGGGAGCGTGATGACCTCGTACGTCGAGGCGAGCACGAACTCGCCGGGGTGCAGGATGAACGGCTCGTCGCCCTCGGGCTCCACGAGCCGGGTGAGGTCCACCTGCTCGATGGAGGGGTCGATGTGCGGGTACTTGTGGTTCTCGAACACCCGGAAGTACCGGTCCAGCCGTACGTCGACACTCGACGGCTGCACCATGGATTCGTCGTAGGGATCGATCACCACCCGCCCGGCGTCGATCTCGGCCCGGATGTCCTTGTCTGAGAGAAGCACGCCCCGAGGATACGCAAGGCGCGTGGACGGCCCACAATCGCGCCGCACCACACGCCTCTCGTCTCACACCTCAGCTGTCACCGCCGCGCGCTACCGCTTCTCCAGATCGACCGGCACGACACTGCGGAGCCGGGCACAGCGTGGGCACCTCACCAGCCGGCCGGGGCCGAGCCGCTCGGCCTGCTGCATCGGGAACGAAGCGGTGCTGAACACGTGCCCATCGGCACAACGGACGACGGTGCGCTCCATCAAATCCATGAGTCCCTTCCCCAAGAGCCGCGTCCGGATGCTGCTCTCCGGACGACAAATGCCACATTACGGGATCAACGGAACGACCCTCCAGGCGGCACTCCGACCACGCCCGGACCCTCTCCCACCCCTCCACCGTACGCCCCAACTCCCGCCCCCCGCAGCCCCGTCACACCCCCGAAACACACTCAGGCCCCACGGCTTCAGCGCCGGGGGCCTGGCATGAGGTAGGGTAACGATGCGTCCCGACACCGACTCGGTCGGCGTCTTACGCGGGTGTAGTTTAATGGTAGAACATCAGCTTCCCAAGCTGAGAGCGCGAGTTCGATTCTCGTCACCCGCTCTTCTTGAAGCCCCAGGTCAGCGGCCTGGGGCTCTTTTGTGGCGGGCTCTCTGTCGCGTTTTCCGGCACACAAGGCACCCGAAGATTGGGCACGCGGAGGGCACGAGTGCTTGCCGAGTGCCATCCACTCGCCACTCCCATTGCCGAAACCCGCCGCTGACCTGCCGTTTCATGGCACCCACCGCAGTGATCGCCGATGAGACTCTCAGCCTGCCGCTCCCCCCTCGGACCGACAGGGCGCTTTCCTGCCCTGCAGAGCAGAGGGGACGGCAGTCTCAACTTGCCACGTAAGACAGTTCGTCTTACATTGATTGCATGGCTGACACCATCACGATCCGCAGCGACTCGGAGACCGAGCACGCTCTGGATGTTCTCACCCATGACGGCAGCTCACGCTCGGCGGCCATCCGCCAAGCCGTGCTCGAAGCCGCCCTGCGAAAGGAGCGGGCCGCCGCGATGCGTCGCGCCGTCCTGCGTATGCCGCTCGGTGAACCGGACGGCATCGACATCGCCGCGGAGATCGCCCACAGCCGCGAGGACGAGCGCTGATGATCTATCTCGACTCGGCCGCCGTCGTGAAACTCGTCCACGCCGAGTCCGAGTCGCAGGCATTGCGCGACTGGCTCGACGGACGAGCGGAGACCGGGTGGACGAGCTCGGTTCTGATGGAGATCGAGGCATCGCGGGCCCTTGCGCGCTACGCCCCGGAGGCCGTTGCCCGGCTCCACCCGGTCCTCGACCTGATCGAGTTGGTGGAGCTGGACGCCGGCATTCGCATCTTGGCCCAGACCGTCAAACCGGTGACCGTACGGAGTCTGGACGCCATCCACCTGGCAACAGCTCTCCGCATCCGCTCCCAGCTCACCTCCTTCGTCACGTACGACAAACGACTGGCCGATGCCGCTCAAGCAGCCGAACTGACCGTCGACATGCCCACCTGAGACATCTCTTCACCGTCAGGGCCCCTGACCTGAGGCGTCGCCCGAGCAAAGCGTCACGCCACCGCCCAACTCGCCTTCATGGAACGCGCGTATGCGTCCCGTCGAAGGCGCCCGCACCGACCTCGCTTCACCCGCGTGCCCCATCCGTGCCCTTCAGAGCGGACAACAACGGTCACCAAGGGTGCGATCCCGACCCGCCACGGAAGCCTGGTCGCGCGTTACCGCAGGTCAGCACGGTATTCGGCGAGAAAGCGCCGTCGCCCCAAGCTGAGAGCGCGAGTTCGACGCGCATCGGCTTTCAGGACAGCCGCGTGAGCGATGCGTCAGGGAGCGGCGCCGGACCGGGAGGCGGTGGCGGCCGGTGCCGGTCCGGTGTCCAGGAATTCACGGATCGCGAAGCCCGCCAGCACGATGACCGCGGTCCACACCACGACCATCGTGGTCGGGTAGTTCCAGGTGAACAGGACGATCGCGGCGACCACCACGATCGCGACCCCGATCCACCGCTTGAAGCGGTGCACGAACCGCCCGACCGCCCCCAGTCGAAGCCCTCCGGAGACCGCCACATCACGCCCGGCGCCGATGCTCCGGCTGCAGCTCGTGCGCACGAGGACGGCGATCCGCGACGGGCCGCTGAGGAAGGCGCCGAGAGCTGTGACGAGGGCTGCGGCACCGAGCGCCCGTACACCGGCGCGCAGGAACTTGATCAGCGCGTCGTACACCGCTCCGGCGGCGGCCGACGAGGCGCCGGGGGGCAGATGGTCGAGGTACACGTCCCGGAAGACGGTGAGCATGATGCCGAGGAGCAGCATGGCCGCGAACACCGCCAACGCGGCCCCGATCAGCGCGTGCCGGCGGTTGAACGCGGTGTAGATCCCCGCGGCGGCGACCAGCAGGGCGATGACGGGCAGCCAGCCGCCCATGATCTGCAGCACCCTCATGTACGTTCTGATCTTGCCGATGTCCTTCGACTCGAACACCACGAAGTTCGTGTGGACATCCGGGATCTTCGCGGCCACGCCGAGGCCGGCGCTGACCAACCGCTCCTTGACCTTGGCCACGATGGGCGCCACGTCGATGGCCACCTGGTTGTTCTCGAGCGAGACCGCGCCGTCGGCTCTGCCCGTCAGGGCCTTGTCGAGGGCCGAGTGCACTCTGCGGTTGCCCTCCACCCAGACCGTCTCGAAGGCATTGCTGGTGACCACCCGCTCCACGGTGCCGCTGACCAGCTGCTTGAGACCGTTCGTGATCGGTCCCTGCAGATTGCCGACCAGCTGGGCCGCCTTCGGTGGCACGCCCTTCTGCGACACGGTGTCCTGCAGCTGCTTGACCAGGGCGTTCACGTCGATCTGTGCCAGCACGGCGTCGGTGACCCGCCGGGTGACCGCCTTCTGCACATCCGGATTTGTTGCCAGCGGTCCCACGGTGGCGACGTAGCGGTCCGTGTCCCGCACGATGCTGTTCGCCCAGACCGCGACGACGGACAGCAGCGACAGCAGGGCAGCGAGGAGAATCAGCAGGACGGAGCCCGTGGACCGGAACGGGTGATGTCGTGCCGCGTGCGGGCGTCCGCCACTCTCGAGGACACCCACACGGTGCCGCAGTTCATCCAGTTCGGTGCGCTCCCGGTTCGAGAGCGGCTCGTCGCCTGTGGGTGTCATGGGCACCAGAAGACCCATGTGCTGCCGCGGGCGCGAGTCGGGTGATCCCGACGAGTGAACCGCGCACGACGTGCGACCGGCGCGGTCCGATGATGCAATGGCATGGGGGACGACCACGAGCTCAGAGGTGACGCCGTGAGCGACGCATTCGACGCAGTCGACACATCCGGCGAGATGGGACCGATCGACTATCTGGTCGTCGAGTTCCCCGGCAACCGAATGACCGGCGAGGGGCTCCCCCTCCTGGTCGATCTGGTGGACCGCGGCCTCATCCGGATCCTCGACCTGACGTTCATCCGGAAGGACACCGACGGATCCGTGATCGTCCTGGAGGTCGGAGATCTCACCGGCGACGGCCAACTCGACCTGGCCGTCTTCGAAGGAGCGTCCTCCGGGCTGCTGGGCCAGGACGACCTCGAAGAGGCAGCCGCCGCCCTGGAACCCGGCAACTCCGCCGGCGTCCTGATCTACGAGAACCTCTGGGCCGCCCCGTTCGCCGCCGCCCTGCACCGCGGCGGTGCCGAGCTGGTCGCCTCCGGAAGGATTCCCGTACCGGTCGTTCTGGCCGCGCTCGACGCGACCGAGACCGCGCCCTGACGAGCAACTGGAAGCGAGAAGGGAGATCGCCATGCCGGGACTCCTCCGAGGCGTCGCCCGCACGGCCGTCGTCGCCGGAACGGCGACCGCCGTGTCGAACCGTGTATCCCGCCGACAGCAGGGGCGATGGGCGGCCCAGCAGGAGTACCAGGCGCCCGCACCGCAGCCGGCGCCTCCTGCCGAGCAGTACGCTCCCCCGGCCGCCGACATGACCAGCAAGATCGAACAGCTGAAGCAGCTGGGCGACCTCAAGGCCCAGGGGGTTCTCACCGAAGCTGAGTTCGAGGACCAGAAGCGCAAGCTGCTCGGTTCCTGACCCGCTCCGCAGTGCTGTGGATCCGGGATCTCGATCGCCGTCCGAGGCCCGCCCGCTGTTGACCCCAGGAGTGGAGGGATCCCAGATGTGCCGCTGGATCGCCTACTCGGGCACCCCCGTCCTACTCAGCCAGGTTCTGTTGGAGCCGGGCCACTCTCTGATCGACCAGAGTCTGCACTCCCGTATGGGGGTGGAGACCACCAACGGCGACGGCTTCGGTGTCGGCTGGTACGCCAGGGACACGGCCGACACTCCGGCGATCGTGCGAGACGTGGGGCCGGCCTGGAACAACCGCAACCTGCGGGAGGTCGCCCAACACGTCCGCTCGGATCTCTTCTTCGCGCACATCAGGGCGGCGACCGGGACAGCCGTGCAGCAGTCCAACTGCCATCCCTTCCGCAACGGTCGCTGGATGTGGATGCACAACGGGATGATCAACCAATTCCGCCTCCTGCGGCGTGACCTCGCCCTGGCGGTCGATCCATCGCTGTACCCCGACCTCGAGGGGACCACCGACTCCGAGCTCATGTTCCTCCTCGCCCTGACCTTCGGCCTGACGGAGGATCCGCCGGGAGCCGTGGCACGTATGGCGGGCCTCGTCGAGAGAACGGGGCACGCGCACGACGTCCGGCACCCGCTCCAGATGACCGTCGCGGTGGCCGACGGCGAGAACGTATGGGTCTTCCGCTACTCCAGCGAAGGGCGCTCACGGTCGTTGTACTTCAGTACCAAGGTGGACACCCTGCGCGCACTCCACCCGGACGCGGAGTTCCTCCGGGACCTCTCCGACGAGACCCGCCTCGTCGTGTCCGAACCGCTGGGCGACCTCCCCGGCGCCTGGAACGAGGTACCGGAGAGCAGCTACTGCATCATCCAGCCGGGCAATGACGTGATCGGCACCTTCCGGCCCGACCTCCAAGGCGCGTAGGGCTCCACCGGAGGGAGTCGGCGGTGTCCAGAACCAGGACCGCCCCGACCACGGTCCGCGGTGCGCGCCGGGCCGAGCACCGGGCCCGCGCGGACTACACGGGCGGAGTCTACGGATCCATGCTCGCGGCCTCCGTGGTGATCGGCGCCGGCTCCCTGGGCTCGTTCCCCCGCACCGAGCTGGTGCTGCTGCTGTTGCTCACCGGCGTCGTGTTCTGGATCGCGCATGTGCATGCCCACCTGTTCGGGGCGCGCCTGGCTCAGCGGGCGCTGGACCGCCGGGTGGTCCTGGACGTCTGCCGCGACGAGTGGCCGATCGTCAAGGCCGCCGTCCCGCCGGCGGCCGCGGTGGCCGTCAGCCCGCTCCTGGGACTGGATGTGCGCGGTGCCCTCTGGCTGGCTCTCTGCGTGGCCGTGGCCGGCCAGGTGGGCTGGTCCGTGGCCGCGGCACGGCACACCGGTGCTTCGCGGCGGCTCGTGGCCGCCACGGCATCGGTCAACCTGCTGCTCGGCCTGCTGATCATTTCTTTCAAGATCGTTCTGAAGCACTGACGCGATCGGCTCAGAGTTGCTCCGCTCGGACGCGGCCGGTACGGCAGGCGGCTTCCAGTGCCGCGAAGTCCCGCTCGTTCTGGTCGGCGTAGGACTGGGCGAACTCGGTGAGCGCGCGGTCGAAGCGGTCGCTGCCGCCCAGGTAGGCGGCGATGGCGACGGGATCACCCGAGCGGGCGTGGGCCCGTGCCAGGGACGCCCCGCACAATCGGCCGAAGAGGGCGAGCAGAGCCGGACTCATGCTCTCCGGCCGTGCGATGCCCTTCCAGTCCCACAGCTGGCGCACGTAGAAGTCCCGGTCCTGCCCGTCGAGGCCCACGACGTGCGTCCAGCCCAGGAAGATGTCGCCGGACGTCTGCATCAGGCGCTGACCGGCCACCACCCGGCGGCCCTGGTTGTCGTAGCGATCGCCGCCCGTGTGAGCGGCCAGTACCGACTCCCCGGCCTCCTTGGCCTGCAGCAGAAGGGGATCGTCGTCGTCCCTGCCGAGCAGGAGCAGGATCCAGCAACGGGTGCCGACGCTTCCGACGCCCACCACCTTCCGGGCCATGTCCACCAGACGGTAGTGACGCAGCAGGTGGCGGCGTTCGGACGGCAGAGTGCGTGCGTAGTCGGCCAGCAGGCCCTGGAGCTCCTTCTCCCGCCCGGCCTCGGACGGTTGGGTCGGCGCCAGCTGCCCGAGCGGAGTGATCAGCGGCGGGTCCGGTGCGATGCGCCGGCCCTCGGCCGTGACCCGGGTGAGCTTCGCGAAAGCCCGGAGATGCGTACGCGTGCGGGCCCGTTCCGCTGCCTGGGAGGTACGGCGCCGGACCTCCTCGTCCATCGAGGAGGCCAGCAGCTTCCGCACCTGGTCGGCGTCGTCCTGCGCGTACCAGATGTCCAGGGTCCGCGCGCCGGCGAACCCGCGCATCCGCTCCCGGTACGCCGCCACGCAGGCGCGCACGGCCCTGTTCTGTTCCTTGGACGAGAAACCGTTCGCCCGGCCCGCCGTCACGAGGCTCGAAGCCAGCCGCTTGACGTCCCATTCGAAGGGCCCGGGCAGGGTTTCGTCGAAGTCGTTGATGTCGAAGACGAGACGGCGCTCCGGCGAGGCCAGCAGCCGGAAGTTCAGCAGATGGGCGTCCCCGCAGAGCTGCACCCACAGCCCGGTGTTCGGGAGGGGTGCCAGGTCGGCTGCCATGATCGCCGCCGCGCCGCGGTAGAAACGGAACGGCGACTCGAGCATCCGGCCGTAGCGGATGGGTACCAACTCCGGTACCCGCTCGGCCGACTGACGCTCGATCACCTCCACCGGATCGGGCCGTCGCGGATCCGCCTCGAACCAGCCGTGACTCGAACGCGGCGCGCGCGTGCGCGCCCTCGTGCCCTGGGCCGCTCGGTCGGCCAGTGGCAGGGACGCGGTGAAGTGGCTCGGTACGGTCATGATCCGGCCTCCCGGTACGGTCTTGCGGCGCCGGATGCTGCGATGCCCACCGGCAGCACCCTTCCCGCCATGTGCGCCATCGTCAGCAGGCGCCCGCTCCGGCACCGTGGCGTGATGCCTCCGGGGCCGACGGTGCTGGACGTGGTCCACCTCACCGCCACGGCGACATCGGCGGATCACCCGTGGTGGGTGACCCTGGGCGACCGTGTTCCCGCTCCCGCGCGCGGGAGCGGGAACCCTGGGATGCTGGTGAAGGAGCGCCGCCCATGACGCGACTTTGACGGACAGTGGTGGTGAGCGCCTTGGCGGATACCGACGACCGTGCTCGAATACAGGCCGATCCCGGTCTTCTGAGCGTCGATCCTCTGGGGGACCCGTTCCTCCGCACCCGGATCGCGCTGCCGTCGAGGCCGGCGACATACCTGCGACGGCAGCGGCTCCTCCGGCACCTGGACCAGGCGCTTCAGACTCCGTTGACCCTGGTCAACGGAGCGGCCGGCACAGGAAAGACCCTGCTGGCCGCCGACTGGGCCGCCGGACTGCGGCAGCCGGTCGCCTGGCTCACCGCGGAGGAGGAGGACGGGCGTCCCGGCGTGTTCTGGGCCTACGTCCTCCAGGCTCTGCGCGCGTGCGGTGTGCCGGCCTCCGGCGCCCTCGGGCTTCTGACCGAGGCGGCCAGGGTGGACCACAAGCTGCTGGCGACGCTCGCCGCCGAACTGAACGAACGCGACAAGCCCGTCGTCGTCGTGCTCGACGAGTACGACCGCGTGACCGCCCCCGAGGTGGCGGAACAGCTGGAATTCGTCCTGCACCACGCCGGCCCGGGCCTGCGCCTGGTCCTCGTCAGCCGCACGGAACCCCTGCTGCCGCTGCACCGCTACCGGACGGCCGGCGAGCTGACGGAGATCCGCGCGGCGGAGCTGGCCTTCACCACCGAGGAGGCCGCCACCCTGCTGGAGCTGCACGGTCTGAGCCTGCCGGTCCACGCCACGCACGCCCTGGTGGACCGCACCCGGGGCTGGGCCGCCGGCCTGCGCCTGTGCGCCCTGGCCGCGCAGGAGAGCGCCGACCCCGAGGTGTATCTGAAGGAGTTCGAGGCAGGCCGCAGCACGGTCGCGGACTTCCTGCTGGCCGAGGTTCTCAAGCGGCAGACGGACGAGGCGCAGGACCTCCTGTTGCGCGTCAGCGTCCTGCAGCGTTTCTGTCCCGACCTGGCGAACGCGCTGACCCTGCGGACCGATGCCGAACCCATTCTCGTCGGGCTGCACCGCTCGAACGCGTTCATCGAGCACCTCGGGCAATCGTGGTACCGGCTCCACCCACTGTTCGGGGAGATACTCCGGGCCCATCTGCGGGTGCGCCTGCCCGGGCTGGAGCCCGAACTCCACCGGCGGGCCGCGCAGTGGCTGCTCAGCTGCGGATCCCTCTCGGAGACACTGGCTCACGGCGCGGCCTCGGGCGACTGGGGTTTCACCGCCGGTGCCCTCGTCGACGACCTGGCGATCGGACAGCTCTTCACCGGCCTGCGCTCGGATGAGCTGGACCAGTTGTTCGCCGGGATGGACCTCGATGCCGCCGGCCCCGCGACGGACCTCGTCCGGGCGGCCCGCGACCTGTCCCGGTGCGATGTCGACCGCGGTCTCTCCCACCTGCACCACGCCGAGGAGCGGTTGGCCTCCGCGCCCGTCGGGGCAGCCGCGAAACTGAGCTGTGCGCTGCTGGAGGCACTGGCCGCCCGGCTGACCGGTTCGCCCGAACGTGCCGAGAAGGCCGCGGAGGTGGCCGATGAACTCCAGCGGGAGGTCCCCGGACATCTCCTGGACAAGCATCCCGAGGTCACCGCGCTCCTGCTGACCCATCTGGGCTCCACACGCCTGTGGGCCGGGCGCTTCGAGGACGCGCGGGCCGCCCTGGCCACGGTGGCCGCTACTCCTGGCGGATCGTCCACCGTGCTCCCCCGTGAGGAGTCGATGGGGCACCTGGCACTGATCGACTACCTGAACGGCTGGATCGGCCGGGCGGAGCGCAAGGCTCTGGCGGGAGTCTCCGAGGCGGGACAACTCGGTCCGTCCCAGCCGCGCGGCTCCGGACCGGTCGCGGGCACGGGCCTGGGACTGCTGGTTCTCGCCGCCGTGGCCGTCGACCGCGATGAGCTGGACCGGGCCCAGGCTCTCCTCGACGAGAGCGTCCTGCTCTCCTCCGCGACACAGGATCCGGTGCTGGCCGCGGGACAGGCCATGGCCAGGGCTCGTCTGCTGCTGCTCCAGGGCCACTCACGAACCGCCGTCGAGGCGGCGGACCCCGGCGTCCACGCCGTCGTGCCCTCACCCTGGGCGGAGAGTCATGAGGCGCTGGTCACCTCCGCCGCGCATCTGGCCGAAGGGCGGCCGGAACGGGCCGCCGAGGTGCTCCAGGGCGTGTCCGGTGACCAACCGGCATGTGCCGTGGAGGCCGCGCGGACCCTCCTCGCCGCGGGCCGTCCGGAAGCGGCGGTCGACCTGCTCGACAGCATCGCCTACCGCAGCCGTACCGGTCCGGCGGTGGCCGTTCGGGCCGGCCTGGTCAGAGCCCGGGTCGCGGACACGGCGGGGGACGCGGCCACCGCCCGCAGGCTCGTCGAGCAGGCACTCCTCGATGCCCGGCGCGAGCGGCTTCGCAGACCGTTCCTCGACGCCCGACCGTGGATCAACTCCTTCCTGTCCACCGAACCACTCCGCGAACTGGCTGACGGCTGGCTGACGCCTGGACCGTCCCGACCGGGTGGGCGGACCGCGGTCGAGGAGCGGCCCTTGTCGCTCGTCGCGGAGGGGTTGAGCCCACGCGAGCACGACGTCCTGGAGCGGCTGGCCGGGATGATGTCGACCGAGGAGATCGCCGCCGACCTCTACGTGTCGGTCAACACGGTGAAGACCCACCTCAAGAGCGTCTACCGGAAGCTGGCGGTGAACCGGCGCAACGAAGCCGTGCGCCGCGCGCGCGACCTCAAACTGCTGTGAACCCGCGTCGGTGAGCGGGCCCCGGCGAGAGTCCTGAGATGGCGTCCTGGGCGCCCGGGGCCTCGTTCACCGGTGTGGTCCCGGCGTCTGCCGGAGGTCGGCCGGGTGGTGGCCCGCGGTCGGCGCGGTGGTACGGGGGAGGAAGGCGGCGGCGGTCAGGCCGCCGAGCCCCACGACGGCGAGGACGGCCATCGCGACGGCGTAGGCGTTCTTCGACAGGCCGGCGACGAGGATGGTGCCGGCGATGGCGGTGCCGAAGGACGAGCCGAGGTTGGAGACGCTGCGGGACAGACCGGAGATCTCGCCCTGGCGTTGCTCGGGAAAGGCGGACTGGACGACGTTGACGGAGGGAGTCAGCATCACGCCGAGCCCGAGACCGATCAGCAGCAGACCCGGGGCGAACGCCCACGGTCCGGAGGAGCCGGCGACGAGGGCGATCAGAACGCCGATCCCGACGACGGCCAGGGCGAACCCGGTCATGATCAGTGAGCGCTGCGACCATCGTTTCGCCAGGCGCTCGGCGGCGAGCGAGGAGGCGAGCAGGCCCAGGGTTGCCGCGGTGAAGATCACGCCCGTCTGGACGGCGTCGTAGCCGCGGACGACCTGCAGGAACGCTGCGACGGTGAACGAGGTGCCCATGAGCAGCAGCCACTGGGCGTTCTGGGTGATCAGACCGAGATTGGAGGTGCCGTTGCGGAACAGGCCGGTCGACAGCAGCGGCTCCCGCCCGGCCTTCTGCTCTTTGCGGGCCCACAGCAGGAACCAGACCAGGACGAGTGTCCCGGCCGCCAGCAGCGCGGCCATCAGCCAGAGGTTGTTGTCGGCGGCGAGGATTCCCATGACGATCAGTACCAGGCCGGCCGCGGAGAGCACGGCGCCGACGCTGTCGAAGTGGCGGCCCGGATCGGGCGGCAGCGGGTCTTCGAGCGAGCGGCTCAGGACGACGATCAGCACGATCACCAGGGTCTGGAAGACGAACGCCGCCCGCCAGCTGATCGCCGAGGTGATCAGGCCGCCGATGAGCGGACCCGCCGCCGCGCCGATGCCGCCTGCCGCCATGACGATGCCGAAAGCGCGTGCGCGTGAGGTCAGGTCGGTGAAGAGCAGCGTGGTGAGAATGTAGACCGGCGGGATCAGCAGAGCGGTGCCGACGCCCTCGAGGATCGAGTTGCCGAGGATCAGCACGCCGAGCCCGGGCGCCACCGCACTGAGCACGGCGCCGATCCCGTACACGACGAGGCCGGTCAGGAAGCAGCGCCTACGGCCGAGGATGTCGGTCAGCTTCCCGCCGGGGATCATCAACGCGGCCATGACCAGCAGGAAGATCGTGATGGCGACCTGGACGCCCTGGACGGTCGTGCCGAGGTCGTGGCTGATGTCGTTGATCATCACGTTCATGTTCGACCCGGCGAAGCTGCAGATGAACTGCGCGAGGGCGAGCGGGGCCAGGACCCGTCGGCGGGATGCGGCCTGTGGCGGATGGCGGAGGCCGACTGGGGGTGGCTGCGCGGTCATGGTCCCTGCACTCCCTCGCGTCCTGTCGTACGCTCTGCGGTCAACGGGCCGCGTCTTCTGCCCGGTCGAGTTCCTCGTCGAGCGCGATCGCGGCGTCGATGAGGGCCAGATGGGTGAACGCCTGGGGGAAGTTGCCGAGTTGCTCGCCGGACGGCCCGATCTCCTCGGCGAAGAGACCGACATGGTTGGCGTAGGTGAGCATCTTGTCGAAGGCGTAGCGGGCCTGGTGGATGCGGCCGGACCTGGCGAGTGCCTCGACGTAGAGGAAGCTGCACAGGTTGAAGGTGCCTTCGGATCCCAGCAGCCCGTCGGGGGAGGCGGCCGGGTCGTAGCGGTAGACGAGGCTGTCACTGACGAGTTCCTCGTCCATGGCGTCGAGCGTGGTCAGCCAGTCGGGGTCGGTGGGGGCGAGGAATCCGACGCGGGGCATGAGCAGCAGAGAGGCGTCGAGGACCTCCGTGTCGTAGTGCTGGACAAAGGCGTGGCGCTTCTCGCTCCAGCCGCGGTCCACGATCTGGTGGAAGACGGTGTCGCGGGCGGCCGACCAGCGGCCGAGGTCGGCGGGCCGTGAGTGGGCGGTGGCCATCTGGACGCCGCGGTCGAAGGCCACCCAGGTCATGAGCCGGCTGTAGGTGAAGTCACGGCGGCCTCCGCGGGTCTCCCAAATGCCCTCGTCGGGACGGTCCCAGTGGTCGGCCAGCCAGTCCAGAAGGCCGGCGAAGTCCTGCCATCCTCTGATGCCGCCGATGTCCTCGGTCTGGGCGAGGGCGTAGGCGGCCTCGCCGTAGATGTCGAGCTGGATCTGGTCGGCGGCCGCGTTTCCGGCCCTGACCGGTGCCGAACGACGGTACCCCTCCAGGTGGTCGAGGACCTCCTCGACCAGGTGGGGTTCGCCGTCGACGCGGTACATGATCTGGAGCGGTTCGCCGGAGGCGGACACGCCGGCCTCGAGGCGTTCGCGCAGCCAGCGGCGGAAGGCGCCGGCCTCGTCGGTGAAACCGAGGTCGGTCAGTGCGCGCACGGAGAGCGATGCGTCACGGATCCAGGTGTAGCGGTAGTCCCAGTTGCGTTCGCCGCCGATCTGCTCTGGCAGGCCCATCGTGGCGGCGGCGATCGGGGCGCCGGTGGGGCCGTAGGTGAGGAGTTTGAGGGTGATCGCGGAGCGTACGACCATCTCGTGCCAGCGGCCGCGGTAGTGGCAGGAGCGCAGCCAGGTCAGCCAGAACGTGCGGCAGGCGTCGAAGGCAGCGACGGCCGCCTCGGCGTCGGGTGCCGGGCCGCCCGGCCGCCCGCTGCGGGCGGCGGCGGGGCCGCTCTCGCTGGTGAGGACGATCGCTGCCAGCTCACCGGCGTGCAGGGTGAAGCGGGCGGTGACATCGCTGCCGTCCGGGTGGAGGCCGACCGGGGCGGTGGCCTGCAGATGCAGGTCCGTGTCCGGGCCGTGGAAGACGACGGACCCGTCGTCGAGGCGGTCCAGGGAGTGCGCGGCCCGGCCGTAGTCGAAGCGCGGCCGGCAGATCAGCTCGAACGGCAGGCTGCCGCGCACCACACGGGCCACCCGGACCAAGCGGTGCAAGGCGGAGGGGGTCGTCGACGGGTCCGGCTCCATGAAGTCGACGACCTCGCCGACGCCGTCCGGGGCCATGTAGCGGGTCACCAGGACGGCGGTGTCGGCAAGATACAGCTGGCGGACGGTGACGTCGTCTCCGGCGTCGGCGGCCAGCCGGCAGTGACCGCCGCGGTCGCTATCGAGCAGGGAGGCGAACACGCTGGGAGAGTCGAACCTCGGGGTGCACCACCAGTCGACGGTGCCGTCGGCGGCGATCAGCGCCGCGGTCTGGAGGTCGCCGACCAGCCCGTGATCGGCGATCGGGGGGTAGTCGTCCATGGCTTCTCCTCGAGGGGCAGGGCACGAGCGTCTCCACCGCGGCGCGACCCGGTACTGCAAGCCCGGGAGCCCGGGCCCCGCCCTGAGCGCGGGGGAGCCTGACAGCTTCCCGGCCTGGCGTGCCCGGCCCGCGCCGTCGGATACCTCAACGAGATCACACCAGCGCCGGGCGGCGGGTCACCTGTACCGGGTGAGGTCCGGCCGGGCAGGGAGGTGGACGATCCCAGGGAAGGGCGCAGGCCGCCTGCCTCCACGCCGCCCGCGGGAGAACTGCCCATGCGCTACGAGATTCGCGTCGAGGGACACATGTCGGAAACGCTGACCAAGGCCTTCCCGGAGTTGGGTCACGTGATGATGTCCGGCCAGACGGTCCTGTTCGGCCCCGTCGTGGACGAAGGGCACCTCTACGGGCTGCTGGCCCGCTTCCAGTCGCTGGGACTGCGCGTCCTGGAGATGCGGCAACTGCCGGAGGATCTGGGCGACTGACCATCCCGGCACGAGAGCAGCCAGCACGGAGTCGCGGTCGTGTGCCGCGCCCCGGTGGCCACGACGGTGCCGCCCGATCACCCGCTGTGGGTGACTCGGCGGTCGGGTGGCACGCGGGACGCTGGGACAGTCGGAGGTCCCCACGCACCGCCCCGTCGGCGGTCCGGGAGCGACCCGCAGGATCGCGCGAGGAGGAGCCATGACCATGTCGCGTGATCCGGCGTCGCCTGCCGAACCGGAACCCCCTGCCGACGGGGCGGCCCCCCACCCCGTGAATGATGCCGCGGACGTACTGGCGCATCTGGGCCGTTCGTGGACCTGGATCCTGGGCTCGGCGATCGCGACGATGGTGCCGGGTGTCCTGGTGCTGGTCTGGCCGGACGAGACCCTGCACGTCCTGGCTGTCCTCATCGGCCTGCACCTGCTCGTGACCGGGGCGTTCCGGTTCGTGGCCTGTTTCGGCCGGGAGGAACGCGGCGAACGGCTCACGGGGCTGCTGGCGGCCGTGCTGTACGTGCTGACCGGGGTGTTGTGCCTGCGGAACCCGCTGCAGACCATCGCCGTGCTGTCCTTGATCGTCGGCGTCGTCTGGCTGGTGTCGGGCGTCCTCACCCTCTACACGGCCCTCGCCAACAAGAACCTGCCGCACCGCGGCGTCGTCCTGGGCGTCGCGGTGCTCGGCATCGTCGCGGGGATCGTGGTGCTCGCCCTCCCGGCTGAATCGGCCCGCGCCCTGACCCGGCTGCTCGGCCTGTGGCTCGTCCTGCTCGGTCTGGCCGAAGCGGCGGTCGCCCTCGCATGGCGGGCCGCGCTCCGAAAGGCGCGCGGCCCGGGCCCGCACGATCCCGCCGCGACGACCTGACAACCGGCCCGGCCGGCGAGGCCGGCAGGTGCCGACGGACGGCCGGAACGAGACTCGCTCAAGTTCGGCCCGCTGGGGCCCGTCTTCACGTTTCTGTCCTGGCTGATCGCCGTGTTCCTGGTGGCCGTTTCGGGCCTTGCCCTCGGAGAGTACGTCGCCTCCTCCGAGTGGTACCGGGCAGCCGCCGCACCCCGCCACCGTACAAGGCCGGCCCCTGATCCGACCGGACCGGACGGTCCGCACGCTCACCCATGAAGGGTGAGGCACCGGGCTCTGGCCCGTGCACACACTGAGGCGAACACGCAATGGCGGCCGGGCGAGCGCCCGGGATGGAGGAGTGACATGAGCGCGCAGACGTACCTGGCGTACGACTACCCCATGCTGAGCGTCTTCTGGAGCATGTTCCTGTTCTTCCTGTGGATCATGTGGTTCGTCCTGCTCTTCCGCGTCGTCGTCGACATCTTCCGTGACGACGCCATGAACGGGTGGGCGAAAGCCGGCTGGCTGGTGTTCACCATCGTCCTGCCCTTCCTGGGGGTCTTCGTCTACGTGATCGCCCGCGGCAAGAACATGGGCCGCCGGGAGATGGCACTGGCCCGAGCGCAGGAGGAGGCCTTCGACGCCCGCGTCCGGGAGGCCGTGACCGACCAGGGTCAACGCAGCAGCGTCGAAGAGCTCGCCAGGCTGTCCGAGATCCGCGCCCGCGGCGACATCACGGACGAGGAGTTCAGCAAGGCGAAGGAACTGGTCCTGACCGGCCACGGACCGGCAGACGGCTCGGGCGCCACCCCCTCCGGCTACGGACGCTGACACGCGCGGGACGACACGCAAAGGGGTAGCAGCATGACCGCGACACACACACGACAGGCGGACTCGACGAAGCAAGGGTGGGCTGAGGGCCTGACGGCCTTCGCGGGCGTCATGCTCGTCCTCGTCGGCCTGCTCGACATCTTCCGGGGCATCATGGCCATCGCCTCGGACGACATCTTCCTCACCACACGCAACTACGCCTTCCAGTTCGACCTGACCGGCTGGGGCTGGGTCCACCTCGCCCTTGGCGCGGTCGCCGTCATCGTCAGCATCGGGCTGTTCCAGACCGCGACATGGGCACGCGTCGCAGGCGTGGCCATCGCCGGACTCGTCATCATCGCCAACTTCCTCTCCCTGCCGTACTACCCGGTGTGGTCCGTCGTGATGATCGCGATCTCCGGGTTCATCATCTGGGCCCTGTGCGTGGTCCGGCGCGACGAGTCCTTCGACCCGTACGAGCACGCACCTCACGACATGTGAACGAGCAGGAGAAGGGCCGCGGCCCGCGGGTGGACGGCAGGCGGCCCACCATAAGCAAGGCCCAGGTCAGGAGACCTGGGCCATTTGCTGTCTGTGCGTGATCTCGCTGGGCCGAGCGGGAAGCGGTCCAGGCGAAAAAGAATCTGTGGCTCTTCGCGGCAACCTTTTCGGCCTCTGGGACCACTCAGCGTTGTCCGGCCAAGTGGTTCGGTCAGAGCGACAGCTGAAAGAGAGCACAGGCGTGTCCCTGGAACGAGAGCACAGACATGTCCCCGGCCCGCCCACGTCATCGGGAGCGTCCCGCGCCCGCGGCCACCGTGCCGACGGCGGCGCGCGCAGTGGTCGCCCGAAGCATCGTGGCCGTCGGTTGCTCGCGCGTCGGGGTGTCTGGGCGGGTGCCGCCATGGTGGTCGTGGCCGGCTCGGCTGTCGTGGTCAGCCAGGCTTCGGCGCAGCAGACCCTGGATCTGAAGAAGTGGTACGTGCTGGTCAACCGCAACAGCGGCAAGGTACTGGACGACCGTGCCTCCGCCACGAACGACGGCGCGGCGGTGGTGCAGTGGGCGCGCCACGGCGGGGCCAACCAGCAGTGGCGGTTGATCGACGCGGGTGACGGGTACTACCGGCTGCAGAACCGGAACTCCGGCAAGGTGCTGGACGACCTCGGCTGGTCGAAGACCGCCGGCTCCGCCATCGTGCAGTGGAAAGACCTGAACGGCACCAACCAGCAGTTCAAACTGGCCAAGTCGCCGGACGGCTACGTGCGGTTGGTCAATCGCTTCAGCGGCATGGCTGTCGCGGTTCACAAGGCCGCCAAGGCCGACGGGGGCGACGTCGTCCAGAACCGCGACCGGGGCAGCGCCGATCAGCAGTGGCAACTCGTGCCGGCCGGGAGTGTCGGCAGCGCCGGTACGCCCTCCGCGCCGGGCGGCAGCGTTCCCGCGAGCCAGACCCCGAGCGGCACGCGACCGTCGCCGTCGTCGCCCGCGGCCGGTGGCGGCAGTTCGACGAAACGCTTCCTGGGCAGTGGCACGGTGCTCATCGGCGGCTCGATGTCCGACGCCTCGGCGGCCGCCGCACCGTTCGACGTGCGGTACGCCTATGTGCACAGCCAGCCCGCGCCCTCGTCGGACTACTACTCGGCGGCGCGCTGCCACGACGGTTGGTCGGGCTGGTGGGGCTGCTGGAACGGCAGCACCACGGCGCCCGGAACTTACGTGACCTGGCGGGACTCCGTGGCGGCGCAGGCGACGTACAAGGGCAGCCCGCGTCCGCAGAAGATGCTCTGGACCTGGTACTCGTTGCGCGACCTCGGGGATGCGGCGGGCCAGGGCGACGGTCCGGGCGAGGTCGTGGCCATCAACCGGCGTGACCTGCTCACCCGGTACATGAACGACTACCGTTTCTTCCTCCAGAAGATCGGCACGTCGCACGACGCGATCGACCTTGAGCCCGACTTCTGGGGCTACGTCCGGTCGCTCGGCGATCCGCACAAGGTTGCCGCGCAGGTCTCGGGCGCGAATCCGACGGACTGCGGATCGCAGGAGAACAGCGCCGCCGGACTCTCCCGCTGCCTGATCTCCATGGCGCACAAGTACGCGCCGAACACCGAGGTGGGGCTCCACCTCACCTGCTGGGACTGGCAGACCAACACACAGGCGTGCGTCAAGGACTACGCGAGCCTCGGGGCGCAGAACGCCGACTTCCTGGTCACCGATGTGTCGGACCGCGACGCGGGCTGGTACGCACAGCCGGCCCACGGCGGCAGTGACCACTTCTGGACCGACCAGAAGGCCGCCGCCGCGCTGCAGTTCTACAAGACGATGGCCGAGTCCGTGGGCAAGCCGGTGGTCCTGTGGCAGGTCCCCGTGGGCAACATGGCGCAGAACAACACCCTCAACCATTACAAGGACGACAAGGTGGACTGGTTCTTCGGACACATGGACCAGGTCGCGAACGCCCATGTCGCCGGCCTGCTCTTCGGTCCGGGACAGCAGGAACAGACCACGGTCGAGTCCGACGGCGGAAACCTGATCCGCAAGACGATCGCCTATCACAACTCGGGCGGTACAGCGCTCAAGTAGGCGAAGACGACGAAATGCGCCCCCCATCGAAGAGATGGGGGGCGCATTGCGTGTCAGCGCTGCTGGGTGAGGACGCCCGGCCGCCACGGCAGCCGGTCGTAGGGGCCGCTCGCGGTGGGGGACTTGCCCTGGTAGAGGAACTGCAGGTGGCAGGGGTCGACGGTCATGGTCTGGTCGGGGTTGTCCCGGACCAGGTCGCCGTGGCTGATGTCGTTGGTCCAACCGGCACCGCTGTTGGCCTTGCCCGCGAAGGGGTTGGACTCGGTGGCGGCCTGCGGGGTCCATGAACCGTCCAGGCTGGAGGCCGTGAACGAACGGAAGTAGCGCTGCTCGTTCGCCCCACGCGCCTCGACGATCATCAGGTACTGGTTCTGGCCCTGGACCTTGTAGACCTGCGGCGCCTCGAACAGGTTCTTCGTCGAGTCGCTCATGACCGTCGTGTACGACGAGCCGAAGTTGCCCGGGAAGTTCCCGATCGGCATGCTCGCCCGGTAGATCTTGCCGTTGTCGCCGGCGAAGAACAGGTACATGTTCCGGCCGTCGCCGATCAGGGTCTGGTCGATCGGGCCGGTGCCGGATTCGGTGCGGGGGATGCTGCCGGTGAACAGCGGCTGCGGCTCGGACCAGCCGTTGGGGTTGGTGGGGTCGCTCGAGGTGCGGTAGACGAAGGCCGACGCGCCCCACTGGGACGCCAGCACCCAGATGTTCTTGGGCGCGAAGTAGAACAGTGTGGGCGCCACCGCTTTCTGGCTCATGCCGGTCTGGCCGGCCGACGCCATGTCCGCCCAGTTCGTGAACGGCTTGAACATCATCGAGCCGTACGACGATCCCGCGACGCTGGACGCGTACACCAGGTGCTTGCCGTGGTACGTCACGGTGGTGAAGTCCTTCACCGCGTCCCACCCGTTCGCCGGCTGCGCCAGCGCACCCGTCGACGTCCACCGGTAGGTCGACGGAAGGGCGCACGTGCCGCCCGCCGACGCGGGTCTCGAAGTCCTGAGGTTCCAGTGCTGGTTGGCGCCAAGCCTCGAGTCCCGGATCTGGACGGGAGTGCCGTTGGCGGTCCGAGTGCCGGGGATCTCCAGTGCCCGGCCGCTGGCGACGTTGGTCAGCGTGTAGGAGCCGTCGCTGTTCCGGGCGGCCCGCCAGTGCTGGTTGGCGCCGCCGTTGGAGTCCCAGACCTCCATCCTGGTCCCGTTGCCCGTCCGGTTGGCCGGCTCGTCCAGTACCCGGCCGCTGGCGACGTTGGTCAGCGTGTAGGAGCCGTCGCCGTTCCGGGCGGCCCGCCAGTGCTGGTTGGCGCCGCCGTTGGAGTCCCACACCTGGAGCGGCGTGCCGTTGCCGTTGTATCCCGCGGGCTCGTCGAGAACGCGTCCGGCGGCCGCGTTGGAGAGCGTGTAGACGGCGCCGGAGGTGATGCCCCCGGCCGTCGTGCCGCCGCCTGCGGTGCCCCCGCCGCTGCTGCCGCCCAGGGTGCTGAGCACCGCGTTGTAGGCCTGCTTCTTGTTGCCGCTCGCGTCGAACAGCAGCGGGTTCTCACCGGTGCGCCAGGAGTCGCTGTCGCGGATGCCCCACACCGTGATGCCCGTGCAGCGGGCCACGTTGAGGCAGTCCTGCACGGTGTTGGCATACGCGGTGGCGGATGCCTGGGCGATGTCGAGTTCGGTGATCTGGACGTCCACGCCGAGTGCGGCGAACTTGGACAGAGTGGTCTGGAAGCCGGCCGGAGGGCCGCCGGCGCCGAAGTGGCTCTGGAAGCCGACGCAGTCGACGGGCACACCGCGGGACTTGAAGTCCTTGACCATCGCGTAGACGCCCTGCGTCTTGGCGTCGGTCCAGTTCTCGATGTTGTAGTCGTTGTAGCAGAGCTTGGCGGAGGGGTCGGCGTTCCGGGCCGTGCGGAAGGCCTCCTCGATGAAGCCGTTGCCGAGCACGTTCTGGAAGACCGAACCGCGGTGCCGGCCGCTGCCGTCGTCGGCGAACGCCTCGTTGACCACGTCCCAGGCGTAGATCCTGCCCTTGTAGTGGGTCATCTCCTGGGTGATGTGGTTGTCCATCACGCTGCGCAGGGTGTTGGCGTCGGTGATGGACTTGACCCAGCCGGGCAGTTGGGAGTGCCAGACGAGGGTGTGGCCGCGCATCCGCTGCCCGTGGCCGGTGGCGTGGTTCACGATCTGGTCGGCGGGCCCGAAGTTGAAGGTGCCGCGGGACGGCTCGGTGGTGTCCCACTTCATCTCGTTCTCCGGGGTGATCATGTTGAACTCCCGGTCGAGAATCGTGGAGTACGTCGAGTCACCGAGCCTGCCCGAGGACACTGCGGTGCCGAAGTAGCGGCCGCTGCCGGCCGCCGCGGCGGCCAGGGCCGGTGTGCGGGCCTCCGGCGTGCGTGCGGCCAGCGCGACCAGCGGTACGGCGGCACCCGCGGCGGCGAGGACCACGGCGGCTGCGAGCACGCGGCGGGTGGCCGGACGACGGCGATGAGAGCGGTTCTGATCTGACAACGGCATGTCCTTCTGGCACAGCGGGACCTGATTCCGGTCCCGGTCATCCGCCAGTTGCCGCCACGCACACAAAAGTTGCCGCGATCGAGGGAATTCTCAGGGCCGCACGAACCCTCCCCGGACCGACGCGGAGCCGCCGGAACCCTGCGCGTCGACGCGGTAGCCGTCGCCCGCGGCACTGCGCACGCCGGCGCCGTTGTTGAACTGGGCGGCGAACTCATAGCTCGCGGCCGGCACGGTCAGGCCCGGCTTGAGGACCCAACGGAAGACCAGCGCGCCGCCGGCCTCCTGGACGGTGACGGTGAAGTCACCATTCGGCAGGGTCTGCCAGGTGCCGGTGTTCGTCACCCCGCCGGTCTGCACGATCCGCATCTCGACCGTGAGCGAGGTGAGCGGCTGGGTCGTCCTGAGGGCGAGGTTGCTCTGCGTCCAGTAGACGGTGCTCTTCGGATCCATCGAGCCGGCCGACCACAGCGGCCCGTTCCGGTTCTCGCCGGCGGCCGACGAGGCACTGGTGGCCGGCGGAGTCGGGCGCGCGCTGCCCGGGGTGGTGGCCGGGGCCGGCGTGACAGGGGTGGGGCGGGCCGATGTCGGGTGCGGGGAGCCGGCGGTGGGGGACGGCGTGGCCGGCACGGTCACGGTGGCCGACGGCGACGGGGTCGCGACGATGGCGGCGACGGCCAGGCCGCCGGTCGCCAGGATGCCGGCGGCGGCGAGCCCGGCGAGCGCGACCCTGGTCCCCGACCTCGCGAACGGCCGCGCGCGGTGCCGGACGGCGGGGCCGGCCATGCCGCGTTGCACCCGGGCCAGCATCCTCGCGCGCTCGGGCCGGTGGGCCTCGGCGGCCTCCCGCAGCTGACGGACGATCTCCTCGTTCACCGATTCCTCCTCCCTGCCATCAGGTCCCCGGCCGCTCGTGCGCCCAGTATCCTTTCCAGCTCGGCCATCGCCTTCGAGGTCTGGCTCTTCACCGTGCCGACCGAGATGCCGAGCGCCGCCGCGGTGTCCTTCTCCGACAGGTCGAAGGCGTGCCGCAGCACCACGCAGGCCCGCTTGCGGAACGGCAGCCGGGCGAGCGCCGCGCGGACGTCCAGCACGGCCGCCATGTCCGGCCCCTCCACCTTCTCGGGGCTGCGGGACCAGAACAGCGTGATCCGGCGCCGCTCGCGCACCGCGCTGCGGATCCGTCCGCGCGCCAGGTTGGCCACCACCCCGCGGGCGTAGGCGAGCGGGTGGTCGGCCTGCCGCAACCGGTCCCAGCGTTGCCACAGGGCGACCAGGGCATCCGCCGCGAGGTCGTCCGCCGCGTCGGTCTCGCCGGTCAGCAGGTGAGCCAGACGGGCGAGTTCGGCATAGTGGCGTTCGAAGAATTCGTGGAACTCCGCGGACGCGTCATCGAGGACCATCCCCGGGTCGCCCTCTCCTGGCAATGATGTGTGCGTTGGTTGCGCGTTCAACAATGGCGGGCGCAGCCTAACAGCGCCCGGCCCGGGATTCGAACGGCGGTCCTGCCCGGTTGCGGGGCGGTGACGGCTGACCGGCGGGCTGGTCATCAATGCCGGACCAGTCCGCGCCTGTGCCACGGTCGCGGCGCGGCGTGCTTCGTTGCCCTCATGCCCGTCCATCCGGTAGTTCGACTAGGCCTTCCGGATCCCAGTTGCCGCAGAGGACGAGAAGGTTGCCGCCCCGACGCTGTTCTCTCGGCGACCGGGTGCACGGTTTTTGAGATCCCGGCCACCGCCCACCGGTCTTCATGCCCGTAAGGATCACCAGTACTTCAGGAAGCACCCTGACTCGATGAAGCGATCTTGGCACCTTGTCCTGGCGTCGGCTCTCGTCGCGGGAGCCGTCACACCGGTGGTTGCGGTGGGCAGCGCGGTCGCCGCGGACGGCGACATCACCTCGGCCGTCCTGGCGAACCGTGATGTCGTCCTGACCGGCGACGCGATCGTGCGCGTCCCGCAGGGAACCCACACGTACACCGGCGTGATCAGCGGTGAAGGAGCCCTTCGCGTGTCCGGCACCGGCACGCTGGTCCTCGCCAGGGACAGCACCTTCACCCTGCCGCCCTCCCGGCAGCACCAGAGCGTCCAGATCCCGGGCGGCAACCACCCGTACGTCGTGGTCGGCAGTCCCGACGAGCCCGCGGTCACCGTGGACGCGGGGGCGACCCTCCAGTACGGCACCGGCGGTACGACCGGCCTGATCGGGTCCTTCCCGTACAACACGCCCGGTTACCAGCAGAACCAGGACAACATCCGGGTGGACGGCACCCTGCGCCTGTCGCTGACCCGGCTGTTCAACCTGGGCGTCATCAGCGGCTCCGGCCTGGTCACCCAGCCCCGGAACATGTGGGGAACGCTCCAGATCTGCGGCACCAACCCGTTCTCCGGCATCTTCGACAACGGCACGGGCGTCAACTTCGCGAGCACCACCTGTGCCGCCGACCTGCCAGGCGCCCGCTCCATCGTCAACCGCGGTTCATGGATCATCGACACCCCGCTCTACCACACGGTCGTACAGCGGCAGAACTTCTACAGCCACGAGTACGGCAACGACGTGAACGTGCACTCCCGCCCGGGCAGCAAGGTGATCCTCACCGGCGTCTACAGCTGGAGTGACAGCGGCGACGGGGCGGCGCCCTCGCTGAGCGACCCCGGACTGAACTGGCGGCCCGTCGCCCACAAACTCAACAAACGCGGCACCAACATCGAGGGCGCCGACGTCCAGTGGGGCGACGGCACCACACACCAGATCTTCATGCCCGGCACGGCGCAGACGGTCTACATCAACCTGCACGCCAGACGGCAGCGCTCCCGGCTCACCTTCGACTACGACGGACCGGTGACCCTGGGCGCGCCCATCGGCGGCGGTATCTATCACGACACCCTCAGCGCTCCCGGCGCCGGGGACATCGTCATCGCCGGTACCAGCGGCAACGACGTGACCTTCGCAGCAGCGCAGTACTACGACGGATCCACCACCATCGAACCGAATGCGACCCTCCGTCTCGGCTCCGGGACCGCGGGCGGCGACGGCAGCCTCCACACCGGCGGAGCCTTCGACAAAGTGATCGACAACGGTTCCCTCGTGCTCCGCAACACCGGGACACCCGCCTCCCTCCCGGCGATGACCGGTGCCGGATCGGTGACGCAGAGCGGAGCCGCGGCCACCACCGTCACCAGCGCCGCCTACACTGGCGCCACCACCGTGACCAAAGGCAGCCTGATCGTCTCCGGGACCTCTCTGCGGACGTCCAGCGCGGTCGCACTGACCGGTTCCTCGGCCGTCCTGGATCTCAGCAAGGCACGCGACACGACGCTGCGCAGACTGCGGGCCGTCACAGGCGCGAAGATCCTTCTTTCCCGGAACTCCCCCGAGCTGACCGTCGGTTCCACGACCGCGAGAGTCTCCGGTACCGGTCTCGCCATCGGCGGGACGCGCTTCTCCGTCAGCCGGGCCGGCGCCCACACCGTGCTCACCGCTCTCGCCTCCTCCGCCGCGACAGGACCCTCGCCCTCCCCCGTCCGGACCGGCCGAGCGGCCACCCCCCTGGGCGCCTCCACCGGCGCCATGGCGGACACCGTCGGCAACTCCGGTGCTCTGTGGACCGTCACAGGACTGGCGGGCGTCGTTCTCGCCGGCGTCGCCGCGGTCTCCGTCTTCGTGCGCGTCCGCTCGCGTCAGCGTAGGTCCCCGCGTCACTCCCGCTGATCTCCGGCCGCCACGGATTCCACCGGCCGCCCATGACTGTCGGCGCTCACCCCTTACGATGACCTCGCTGCCACGGTGTGTGACACCGACGGCGACGGCCCGGGACTCTCGCGACCCGGCTCGGTCGGCGCGAGCGGGGCCTCGTACCCGCGTCAGGTCGAAGGGAGACCCGATGCCAAGGCATGCCGCGCCCGCGGCCGATGTGATAGCCGCGGCTCGGGCCGGCGATCGCGGCGCCCTGGAAGAGCTCAGTTCCCGGACGCTTCCGCTGGTCTACAGCGTCGCGGCGCGTGCGCACCCGTACCGCGACGACGTCGACGACATCGTCCAGGAGACGATGATGCGCATCCTGCGCGGCATCGGGGGACTGGAGCGCCCGGACGCGTTCCGGTCCTGGGTGATCACCATCACCGTGAACGAGGTCCGCGACCACCTCCGCAGGCGCGGCAGGAGAGAGACGACGGGAGCCGCGTTCGACGCGGCCGAGCACCGGCCCGACCCGGCCGCCGACTTCGCCGAGAAGGTCATCCTCGACCTGCGGCTGTCCGGGCAGCGCGAGGAGTCCGTGCGCGCGACCCGCTGGCTCGACGAGGACGACCGGGAGCTGCTGTCCCTGTGGTGGTTGGAGACGGCCGGCCGGCTCGCGCGGGCCGAGCTCGCCTCCGCTCTGGACATGACCGGCCATCAAGCGGCTGTACGGGTGCAACGCATGAAGGAGCGCCTGCACACCTCCCGCGTCATCGTCCGAGCCCTCGCGGCCAGGCCCGCCTGCGGAGAACTGACCCGGCTGACCCTGGGCTGGAACGGGACCCCCAGCGGCCTGTGGCGCAAACGCCTCGGCCGCCATGTGCGGCAGTGCCCGCGCTGCGTGCGCCACGAGGAAGGCCTGCTGGCCCCGGAAGGACTGCTGGCGCCCCTGGCCCTCCTGCCCGTGCCGGCGGCCCTGCTGGCCTGGCGCCCGTGGCTGTCCGCGGGAACGCACGCGGCGGCCGGCCGTGCCGGCACCACGGCCACGTCGGGCAGCGGGGGTTCCACGACGGCGGGGACGGCAGGGACCGCGGGGACGAGCCTCACCGCGAAGGCCGTGGTGGTGGCGAGTGCGCTGCTCGCCGTGGGCGGTGGCGTGCTCGTGTACGTGGCCCCGTGGTCCAGCCCTTCGGCGCGTCCGGCCACCGCCCCGACGGCTTCCGGGTCGGCACCCGCGGCCCCGCTCACCGCATCCGCGTCACCGTCACGGCCGGCACCGGCACGGGGCTCGGCCGTCTCGCATCCCTCGCCCGGTCCGCGGTACGGGTCCGTGGTCGACACCGTGGACAGCGCGCCACCGCCGAACCGGCCGCCCGCCGCATTGCCCCACCGCCCGCAGACCACGGTGACGATGACCGGGCTCAAGAGACACCTGGACGGCTACCAGCTCGTCCACCGCGGGGACACGGTGGTACTGCGCGGGAAGGGCTACTTCACCGTCCACTGGGACGTGATGTACGGGCGCCCCGGGCTGCTGACCATGCCCTCGTGGACCGGGCTGCGCGGAAGGCTGTTCCACGTGGCCTCGGGCGGCGGCCACCGCATGGACGACCGTCAGCCGGGCGCGCCCGCCGGCGGCACCTGGATGGGCAACCGGCAGCAAGGACTGATCGTCCTGCCGCCGGGAGCCCAGCAGATGTGGCAGAACGAGTACTACTACCTCGACGGCAGCGTCATCCTCCACCTCAACGAAACCCAGGCCGACTACAACCTCGACGTCCTGCACTCCTCCTGGCAGGAGACAGCCGACGACATCGCCACTCCCCCGGCCCCGCACTCCGCCGACCGCGAACGGTACGGACTGGTGCGCGACACCGGCCGCGACGACGCCCCCGTACCGCAGTACACCACCCGCTCCACGCCGACCGACGCGGCCTCCGTGCCCCAGCGCTCCGTCGTGTCCTGACCATGGTTCGGGGGCCGCGGCAAGGCTCACGGCAGGGTCCGCTCCAGCCAGGCCAGCAGGTCGCCCTCGACTTCGGCGCGGTTGGTCTCGTTGAACAGCTCGTGCCGCGCTTCGGCGTAGACGCGGTAGGTGATGTCGGTGAGGCCGGCCTGCCGGTAGCGGTCGACGAGCAGGTCGCTCAGCGTGAGTCCGGCGTTGAGCGGGTCCCGGTCGCCGACCAGGACGTATACGGGCAGGTGGGCCGGGATGCCCCGGGGCTGCGCGAGTGCTGTCGAGGCGGCGGCGACCTGTCGCATTCCCTCGGCGTCGAGGCTGGAGCCGCAGAGCGGGTCCGCGAGGTAGGCGTCGACGGCTTCCGGGTCACGGCTGAGCCAGTCGAACGGCGTCCGAGCGGGCTCGAAGCCTTTGTTGAGGGCGACGAGCGGGTCCCCGGTGTCGGCCGCCTGGTTGGCGAGCATCGCGTCGACCGCTGTGGTGCCGGCCAGAGCCAGGGCGTCGATCAGGTGGGAGTGGTGCAGTACGTACTGCTGCGCGGCGAAGGAGCCGAGGCTGTGGCCGAGCAGCACCAGGGGCAGACCCGGGTGCCGCTCCCGGATCGTCTCGGAGAGTGTCACCAGATCGCCGACGAGGCTGTTCCAGCCGTCCTCGCCGAGATGGCCGGGCGCGGTGTGCGTGCTGAGCCCGTGTCCCCGGTGGTCGTTGGCGTACACGGCGAAGCCCCGGGCCGTCAGCGCCTCGGCGAGCGCGGCGTACCGGCCGGCGTGTTCGCCCATGCCGTGCGCGATCTGCACCACACCGCGCGGTGGGCCGGCGGGCTGCCACACGTGCACGTGAATGCGCACGCCGTCCTTGACGCTGTCGAAGTCGAACATGATTCTCCTGGGAAAGGGTGAGTGGAGAGACTTGGTCCGTGCCGGTGGGGCGGTCAGGAACGCTCGCCCAGGTAACCGGCCACGATCCGGGACCGGTCCGCTCTCAGCTCCCGGGCCGTGGCCTGCACGGTGAGTTCGCCATGGGAGAGGACACAGCCTCGGTCGGCGACTTCCAGGGCGAGGCCGACGTGCTGCTCGACGAGCAGCACCCCGCAGCCGGACTCGTCGGCGAAGCGCCGGACGACGGGCAGCAGTTCCTCGACGATGACCGGGGCGAGGCCGAGGCTGAGTTCGTCGAGCAGCAGCAGCTTGGGACGACGGGCCAGCGCCCGTCCCAGAGCGAGCATCTGCTGTTCTCCGCCGGACAGGAGCCCGGCCTTGCGGTCCCGCAGGCGGGTCAGGACCGGGAAGTAGGCGTACGCCGCCTGCTCGTCGAGCCGTTCTCCCCGGTGTCCCAGCCGCAGGTGTTCCGCCACGGTCAGTCCGGAGAAGATGCCCCTGCCTTCCGGGACATGGGCGATGCCCCGTCGCGCGCGGGCCGCCGCCGGCACCTGGTCGAGAGGTGTTCCGGTGAAGGCGACGGTCCCGGCGGCGGGACGCAGCAGCCCGGAGACGGCCTTGAGCGTGGTGGTCTTGCCGGCGCCGTTGGCACCCAGCAGGGCGACGACCTCGCCCGGGCCGACGGTGATGTCGAGGTCGCGGACGACGGAGGCTCCGTCGTAGCCGGCCGTGAGTCCGGTCACTTCCAGGACGGGTGTGCTCATGATGTCTCCGGTGCGCTGCTGGGAACTCCGGGCCGGCCGGTGGCGAGAGAAGGAGTGCCGCCGTCCGGTACGGGTGCGTCGGCGGGCTGGACGGCGGACGCGCCGAGATAGGCGGTGATGACGGCGGGGTCGTCGCGGACCCGGCTCGGGGGTCCCGCCGCGATCACCTTGCCGAACTCCAGGACGACCAGGTGGTCGCAGATGCCCATCACCAGACCCATGTCGTGGTCGATGAGGAGCAGTGCCGTACCGGCGTCGGCGACGGCGCGCAGGCGGCGGCCGAGTTCGGCGCTCTCCGCGGTGTCCAGGCCGGCGGCGGGCTCGTCGAGGCAGATGATGCGGGGGCGGGCGGCCAGGGCCCGGGCCACGCCGACGAGTTTGCGCTGTCCCTGGGACAGCTCGGCCGGGGATGCGTCGGCGAGATCCTGCAGGCCCAGCGTGGTGAGGGCATCGGCGACGGCGGAGGGCGGCGGTGTGCGGCGGCCGAAGGTCTCGCCGAACACCCTGACCCAGGTCGGGTGTTCCGCCGTCACGCGCAGGTTCTCCGTCACCGTGAGGTCCTCGAAGAGTTCGCTGCTCTGGAAGGTGCGGGCGAGACCTCGGCGGGCCCGGGCGTGCGGGGCCATGCCGGTCAGGTCCTCGCCGTCCAGTTCCACCCGGCCCCGGGAGCTCACCAGTCCGCTGACCGCGTCCACGAAGGTGGTCTTGCCCGCGCCGTTCGGTCCGATGAGTCCCACCAGTTGGCCTTCGGCGACGTCCAGGGTGACATCGCTGAGTGCGTGGACGCCGCCGTAACTGACGCCCAGCGAACGGACCTTGAACATGGTCATCGTGCGACCTCCTCGGCTGCGGGCGCCGTTACGGCCCCGGCGGTGTCCGACGTGGCGTTCTCGGCGAGGGTCTGGGTGGCTTTCGCCGCGCGGGCGGCTCTCTTCGCCCTCTTCCTGCGGTGGTTGGCGCCCGCGATGCCGTCCGGGTTGGCGATCAGGGTCAAGATGAGGGAGACCCCACCGAAGAGCAGGGCCCAGGTCCCCTTGATGCCGAACCACTTGTCCAGGGCGTGCGGGACGAGTGCCTCGGTGGACATCAGGCCGGCGATGACGGCTCCGGAGACCATCGTGATGCCGCCGATGTAGGCGAAGCCGATGAGGCCGAGTGCGGCCAGCGCGGTGAACCGGACCGCGCTGACGGAGCCGAAGTTGTAGCCGTACAGGGTCCCCGCGGCGCTGGCGATGAAGGAGCTGATGGCGAACGCCGCGATCTTCACCCCTCGTACGTTGACGCCTGCCGCCGCGGCCGCACGCTCGTTGGAGCGGACGGCGAGCATGCGCCGGCCCAGCCCGGTGCGTCTGAGGTTGGCCACGTACAGGCCCAGGGCGACGGCGACGGACAGGACGAGGAAGCCGAAGAGGGGGCTGGGTTCGTTGCCGTCCAGGCCGCGGAAGGCCGCGCCCGGACCGAGGTCCACGCCGAACAGGCGGGGAGGGGGCACCGTCACTCCGGCGGTGCCGCCGAAGGAGGTGTTCGTGAACAGGGCCTGTTCCATCGCGAGTGCGGCGGCCAGCGTGACGACGGCCAGGCTCACGCCGCGGACCCTCAGGGCGGAGATGCCGGCCGCCACACCGAGCAGGGTGGCCAGCAGGGTCGCGCCGAGGGCGTTGAAGGGGAACGGGATGTGCAGTCCGGTCGCCAGGTGGGACAGGGCGAAACCGGCGGTGCCGGAGAGCGCGAGCTGCATCACCGAGATCTGTCCCACGTAGCCGGTGATGACGACGTACGAGAGAACGATGATCGCGCCGATCAGCGAGTTGGTCAGCGCCTGGCGGAAGTCGAAGGGCAGCACGACCAGGGCGAGGGCGGCGGCGGCCGTGGCCAGGACGGCCGGTCGCAGCAGCCGGTCCGGCAGCGGTACGGCGGGCAGCCGCTGCTCGACGAGTTCACCGCGGCGCGGCAGGCCCGCCCCCTTGACGTAGAGCGCGACGATCATCAGGAGGAAGATCAGCAGCTGCTGGAGTCCGGGCATGGCGTTGCCGTTGTCGGTCGGGAACCAGCTCTGGGTGGACAGGTAGTAGACGACCGACTGCAGGACGCCGATGAGGATGCCGGCGGAGCAGGCGATCCACAGTGAGGTGAATCCGGCGAAGAGTGCCGCCGCCAGGGCCGGGACCACCTGCAGCGGGAGCGTGACGGAGTCGACCTGGACGATGGGTGCGGCCAGGACCCCGAGCAGCCCCGCGATCAGCGCGGACAGCAGGGTGTTGGCGAGGGAGACGCTGTTGGGTGACAGACCGGCCAGCAGGGCCGCCTGTTCGTTCTCCGAGGCGGCGCGGGTGGCGAGCCCGAACCGGGTCCACCGGTACAGGGTCCCGAGGGCGAGCGCGACGGCGATCACCAGCCCGGTCAGGATGAAACGGTCGACGGGCGTGGTGACGCCCAGGAACCTGACGGCGTTGGAGGGCAGGATGCTGGGGGCCTGCTGGGGCTGGGTTCCGAACACCAGCAGCACGGCGGCCTGCAGGGTGAGCAGAATGCCGAGTGACGCCGCGAGCTTGGCCAGTGGTGAGACCGCGCGCAGGGGCTTGAACACCGCGACCTCGGTGAGCACACCGACCGCGAGCGCCGCCATGAGCGCCCCCGCCAGGGCTGCGGCGGTCGGCAGGGAGAAGCCGAAGAAGCCGGTGCTCAGGGCCCAGAAGGTGTAACCGGCGACCATCGCGACAGCGCCGGTCGACAGGTTGATGATGCCCGAACCCCGGTAGGTCGCCACGACGCCGAGTGCGATGCCGGCGATCAGTGCCCCCTGGCCCAGGCCGAGCACGGCGAAGAGCAGGATCTGTTCCATTGCTTACTCCTTGAGCGCCGTGTTCCTGGGCCCTGGGGGAGCTGTCGGGCCTCAAGGAACACGGCACGGGAAAGGTCTGTCGCGGGCCGGACGCGGCCCGGGCGGACGGTGGGACGGGGGTCACCGCGGCGGGCGGAGCCAGTCGGTCAGCGGCTGGAAGGCACCCTTGCCCTTGTACTGGTAGAACCGCGCCTGGTCGTTGCAGACCGCGGGGGCGTCCGGGTACTTGGCGCACTTGACCTCGGCGGCGCCCATGACGACCGGCCCGGTGAACTGCTTCAGCTGCGCGGAGACGGCAGCCGGGGTGATCTTGTCGGCTCCCACGGCGTTGAGCGCCTTGGCGAACGTCAGGATCGTGCTCCAGCCCAGGGGGGCGAAGACCTGGGAGGCGGTGGCCTGGTCCAGCCCCACCTGGCCGGATGCCGCCAGGAACGCCTTGGAGTCGGGGGCCGAGGTGTCGGTCGGCAGCGTCTGGGCGACGCCGTACGTCCAGGTGGGCAGATCCCCACCCAGGCCCTTGGCCACGTCCGGTGACATGCACAGGGGTGTGGACACCACGGGCTTGTGGATGCCGAGTTGCTTGATCGCCTTGGCGACTCCGACGCACCCGGAGCCGATCGTGATGGGCACGATGACGTCGGCGGAGTTGGCGCCGGCCGCGGTGACCGGGCCGATCAGGTCCGTGGCCTGCGCGTCGAAGCCGACCGACTTGACGGTGAGGCCGGCGGCCTCGAGCCCCTTGACCGCGGCACTCGAGGCGATCTTGTCGCCGGGGGTGTTCGTGTGGATGACGGCGGCCGTCTTCGCCTTGAGGACGTCACGCGCGTACGTTCCCCAGGTGCCGAAGATGTGCGGCAGGTCGCCGAAGGTGCTGTAGGTGTTCTTCGCCGTGGGCAGGGTGGGCCCCGTCGCCACGCCGACCAGAACCGGCTTCCTGCCCGCCACCACGGAGTTGAAGGAGGCGTCGCCCAGGTACAGATTGCCGAGGGCGATGGCGGAGACGGCCTGGTCGCCGAGCAGTTGCTGGCCGCACTTCTGCCCCTCCTCCTCGGCGGAGACCACCGTGCAGATGTTCAGTGCCAGCGGGTGGCCACCGATTCCGCCCAGTTTCTCGTTGACGTACCGAACGGCCGCCTTGGCGCCCAGGGTCGCCTCCGGGCTGCCGCCGGGGCCGCCCTCGACGTTCACCCAGCCGAGCGTGACCGGGGAGAGGCCGGAGTCGGCCTTGCCCGCCTTGCCTCCCACGTAACTCTGATAGTCGGTCACCACGGCGGCCGACGGGCGGGTGTCCGCGGTGGCTGACGAGTCGGCTGCGGCGGCGCCGGTCGAGGCGGAGCCCGGGCTCTGCGCACCGCTGCAGGCGGTGAGGCCCATGACGGGCGCCAGGAGGGAGGCGATGAGGCTCAGTCTTCGGGCACGCGAATGGGTAGGCATACGAGACCTCCGTGGAGCGGAGCGAAGGGGGAAGACATGCCGGAGGGCATGCGCGACGGGGAGTGGTGACGGGTCGGCCGGAAACCTGGACTACCCGCGGTGACCAGCACGGAAGGCAGCTCTGGACACCAGGAAAGGCCTGATCGGGCGGCCTTTCGAGGTTTCGTAACTTTCTTACGAACCGGGAATCTAGGTGTACGCTAACCCCCTGTCAACGCCTCGGTTCACTTTGATTTAACGATCAAGTAGCTCGATGTAACGATCAGGCAAGGAGAGGGGGAGGGCGTGACGACGCAGGCCGGAAGGCGCAGACTGCCTCGGCGATCGCTCGAGGAGACTCGGGCTCTCATGCTGGAAGCGGCGACCAAACTCGTCTGTGCGGGAACCGCCGACACCAGCGAGGCCGCGGTCTCCGCCGCACTGGCCCATGTGCGGGTCAAGCAGGTGACGGAAGAGGCCACCCGCATCATCCGCGACCGGCTGGGCGACGAGGCGGCACCGGCGGTCACCACGGGATCGATCTACCAGATCTGGCCGGCTCAGGCCGACTTCCAGGCCGAGTTGTTGTTCCACCTCACCTCCCGGCAGGCGGAACTGGTACCCGGTCTGCCCGACAGCATCCGGCGCTTCCAGACGGCCGTCGAGAAGGGCGTCACCTGGCAGGAAGCCCTCAACGACGTCCTGACCGACAACCACAAGAACCACCGGGTGGACCCGATCTACCGGGTGATGCTCGGTTTCTACGCCAGCGCCGCGAACCCCCGCGTACGTGAGGCGCTCGGACACTACGGCGACTCGTTCACGAAGGTGGCCTGCGAGGCGTACCAGGCCCTGCTCGACACCTACGGACTGCGCATGCGTGCGCCCTACCGGGTCGATCAACTCGCCACCAGCATCGCGTCCCTGCTGGACGGCTTCCACATGCGGTGGATCGCCGGCTACGGGGACCTGGCGGACCCGCACGGCGACGAGAACTGGTCCCTTGTCACCAGGGTGGCCGTCATGCTGTTCGACCAGTTCACCGAACCCGTACCGGCAGGATCTGTTTCGCGCGGCGCATTGGAAGGCTAGCCTTGCAAAACGCATATTGGAAGCCTAGCCTTCCAATATGCGTTCACGAGCATCAGGCGACGGCACCGGAACCTTCGAGCCGGACCCCGCGCTGATCGGGGTGGCCACGCGGCTGCGGATCAGCATCGGCACGTTCAGACGCCGCAGTCACGAAGCGCTGAGCGAGGGAGATGTGACGGGCCCACAGCTGACGGCCCTCTCCCGGCTCGAACGGCTGGGCGCGGTCACCACCGCGGAGCTGGCCCGGCGTGAGCAGATCACTCCCCAGGCGATGGGCGCCACCGTCGCGGTCCTGGAAAACCGTGGGCTGGTGACCCGTACCGCCGATCCCGCCGACGGGCGTCGCTGGCTGCTCACGGTCACCGAGGCCGGCCGGGCCGTGCTGAGTTCCGAGCGCAGCGCTGTCGCCGACCGGATGGCCGCGGCGATGGCGACGTCCTTCACACCCGAGGAGATCGCGACTCTCGACGCCGCGGCGCCGCTGATCGAGCGGCTGGCAGACCTGTTCTGACCAGCCATCGTGATCATCGAGCCGCACCCCGAGGAGCGGAGAGCGTGCCATGAACGAGCCGGAGTCCGACATCGTCGCAGGCGCCCGGAGCGAGACAGGCGGTGCCGCACGTCCCTTCTCCTGGCGGTTCACTGTGCCGTTGTTGATCGGCTCCGCGCTGAACCCGATCAACAGCTCACTGATCGCCACCGCGCTGGTACCGATCGCCGCCGGCCTGCACGTCCCGGTCGGGCAGACCGCAGCCCTGGTGACCGCGCTGTATCTGGCCAGCGCCATCGCCCAGCCCACGGCCGGCAAGGCCGCCCAGGTGTTCGGTCCGCGACGGGTCCTTCTGACCGGGACCGTGCTGGTGGCAGCCGGCGGCACGGTGGGCGGCCTCGCGCAGGACCTGAGCACCCTGCTCATCAGCAGGGTTCTGATCGGTCTCGGCACCTCCTGCGCCTACCCGACGGCGATGCTGCTGATCCGCGGCCGAGCCCACGACGCCGGCCTCGACGAACCGCCCGGCAACGTCCTCGGCGCACTCCAGATGGCCGGCACCGCCACGGCGTCGCTGGGACTGCCCGTCGGCGGCATCCTGGTCGGCGCCCTGACCTGGCGGTCGGTGTTCTTCCTCAACGTGCCGGTAGCACTGATCGCCCTGGCCACGACACTGGCCTGGATCCCCCGCGACCACCCCGTCGGCCGTGACCACACCCTGCGCGGCATCGCCTCCGCCCTCGACGTGACGGGCATCCTCGCGTTCGGCGCGACGATGACCGCACTGCTGGTGTTCCTCTACGACCTGCCCGTCGTGCACGGGTACCTGCTGGGCATCGCGGTGGCAGCGGGAGCGGCCCTCGCGGCCTGGGAGTCGCGTGCCGCCACCCCGTTCCTCGACGTGCGCCTGCTCGCGGCCAACCTGGCTCTGACCCGAACCTATCTGCGTTTCGGCCTGGCGATGCTGTGCGTCTACATCGTGCTCTACGGGCTCACGCAATGGGCCGAGGCGGTACGTGGCCTGTCCGAGAGCGCATCCGGACTGCTCCTGCTGCCCATGACCCTGGCGTCGGCGGTGGTCATCGCGCCGGTGTCGCGACGCAACCTCGTACGAGGGCCGCTGATCGCCGCCGCGCTGATGTGCATGGCCGGGTCGGCGGGCGTTCTCCTGTTGACCTCGTCGAGCTGGATCGGCCTGTTCGTCGCCGTCACCGTTGTGTTCGGCATCTCGATGGGCGCCGCTTCGGCCGGCAACCAGACCGCCCTGTACGACCAGGCTCCCGCTCGACAACTCGGCAGCGCCGCGGGTCTGCTGCGCACCTTCGCCTACATGGGCTCGATCGCCTCCTCGGCCGTCACCGGCATCGTGTTCCACACGCACGTCAGCGACCACGGCCTCCACCTGATCGCCTGGATCATGGTCGGCATCAGCGCCGCCCTGATCGTCACGACCGTCGCCGATCCCTCGCTGTCCCCGCGATCCCGACGCTGACAGCGGCCACTCACAGCACCTGTCCCACCGAGTCCGGCAAAGCCCGGAGAAAGCCCGGAGAACCCAGTGCCTGTCACCGTCCTCGACCCCACCACCGCACTCATCGTCGTCGACCTGCAAACAGGACTGACCGGCCTGCCGACCGTGCACCCGCTCGACGACATCGTCGCCAACACCGCCGCACTGGCCGACGCCTTCCGTGCCAAGGGACTGCCGGTCGTCCTGGTCAATGTCGCCGGCACCGCCCCCGGCCGCACCGAGCGAGGCGACGGCGCCCGCGACCTGCCCGACGGCTTCACCGACCTCCTCCCGGCACTCGACCAGCAGTCCGGCGACAAGACCGTCACCAAATACACCTGGGGCGCGTTCCACCACACCGACCTCGCCGACCATCTCGACAAGCTGGGCGTCACCCAGGTCGTCATCACCGGCGTCGCCACCAGCTTCGGCGTCGAGTCCACCGCCCGCCAAGCCCACGAACACGGCTACCACGTCACCCTCGTCACCGACGCCATGACCGACATCGGCCTGGCCGCCCACGACAACAGCACCCGCCACGTCTTCCCCGCCCTCGGCGAAACCGGCGCCACAGCCGAGATCCTGGCCCTCCTGTGCCCCCGGGATCACGAGGCGACCTGAAACAGGATCACTGTGCTCTACGAGACCGGGGCGGTTCATGCCCCCACCCGGCGGGTGGTGACCGGTCGACCGGCGGGGGCGAACCGGCCGACTGCCGGATGGGGCCCCGGTCGTCGGGACCCGACACTGGGATCATCACGACGGCGACAGGGAGATCTTCCATGACGTGCTCCCCTGGAGTACCTGCTCAACGCCCCCACCAGGCCCGCCAAGTACGTCCGGTGAGATCCGGCCTGGGCGCGCGGGGAGCGTCGGTGGCCAGCGGCTGCGGCAGATGCGGTGTTCACAGGATTCCGATCGCCGGCTCAGTGGACCATCGAGGCCGCCCGCGTGGCGACGATGTGCACCCCTGCCTCGTACCACTCGGGACGGACGACGAACAGGACAGCGGCGCCCGCCACCAACGTCAGGCCGAGAAGTTCCCGCAACCCTCCCCTGCCGGGTGCGACGTCGCGGCCGGTGGTCTCCGGCTCCTTGTCATGAACGTGGCGTGTCATGCCTCCACCCTGGACGCCGAGCCGCGCTGCGCACATCCGGCGACTGTCGGGTCCACCCCCGCCGAGTGGCTGGAGAAGGCCGGTCCGGGGCAGAGGGTCAGGGCCCGTCCGGCAGGTCGCCGAGGAGCTCTCGCAGCAACTGCTCGTCCCCGGCGGGCAGGTCCTCCACGAACCGGGTGAGGACGGCCGCACGGTCCGCGCCGGATTCCATGACCTGCCGCATCCGGCGGGCCGTCAGGCCGTGGGTGTCGGCGACCGGTGCGTAGGCGTAGGCGCGGCCCTGCTTGCCGCGGGTCAGCAGGCCCTTGTCGAACATGCGGGACATCACCGTGACCACGGTGCTGTAGGCCAGGCCGTCCTCGAGGTGCCGGCGCACCTCGCCGGGGGTGAGCGCCTGTCGCGAGGACTGCAGCAGGGCCAGGACCTCTGCCTCCAGCGCGCCGCCCGGTCTGCGTTCCCCCCGAAGGCGTCCGGAGTTCATGAGTTGGCTACCATCCGTTCATCGTCTACAGTCCTGTAGATCTTCTACGAGTTTGTAGATCGTCGGCTGGAGCCGTGCACAACATCCGTACCTTCTACAAGCGAGTAGATGCTATCGAGGTGGTGGCGGCTCGGGCCGACCCGTAGCCCGCGCCCCTGGGAGATCGCATCCGATGACTGTCCACCCCGCTGTCCAGCTCGCCTTCGACGGCTCGGGCATCGACGGCTCGCTGTTCACCACCGTCACCGGCATCGCCCGCGACACCCACTGGCTCAACACCCCGATCGCCCTGTGGACCAACGCGGGGCTCGGCGTGTTCGCGGTGCTCATGGCCATGGGCTGGTGGCGGGCCCGCCGCGGTGACGACCGCAGCATGACCCTCGCCCTGGCAGCGCCGGTCGCCGTGGTGGCCGCCTTCGCGCTCGCCGAGGTGGCCAAGAAGCTGGTCGCCGAGGTACGGCCCTGCTACTCGGTTCCGCACGCCTACTTCGTCGACTCCTGCCCCGTACGCACCGACTACGCCTTCCCCAGCGGCCACAGCACCACCGCGTTCGCCACCGTCGCCGCGCTGTGGCTGCTCGACCGGCGCCTGTCCATGATCGCTGCCGCCTTCGCGCTCTTCGAGGGCTTCACCCGCGTCTACCTCGGCGACCACTACCCCCACGACGTGCTCGGCGCCGCCCTCCTCGCCCTGCCGGCCGCCTATCTCACCAGCGCGATCCTCGGCCGCGTCGCCGTCCCCCTCGTCGCCCGCCTGCGCACCGGCGCACTGCAGCCCGTGCTCACCGCCGCCCCGGCCGGCGCCCACGCCGCCCGCTGACGCAGGGCCGGGATTCAGTGCGCGAGACGGCGCACGCGGGAGAGCTTCCCGGAGTGACCAAGAGCAGCTGGTGACCCGCGCACCGAAGGACGCCGCGTCTCAGGTCTCGGGGACCCATTCATGGGGAGGGGGCATCCGGCTGTAGTGGGGGCCCCGGGGGCCGTAATGGGCAAGGTGGAGGATGTCGCCGCCGACCGCGAGCTCTGCCGGCGGAGGGTTGGGAACGTAGACGCGCGGCATACGCCGCCCGTCGACCACGATGCCCTCCCGGAGATCGTTCCGGGCGTCCGCCCAGGTCTGGGCCCGCTCGCGGGTCCACGGGTTCTGCAGGGTCCGCGGGGCGGCCGGGTCGTGGTCGTAGCCGTTGAGGCTGCGGACGAGTCCTTCGCTGTAGACACCCTTGACCCGGAAGTTCTCCAGGTCGTCCGCGCGCACGACCATGTTGACGTACCGGCGGCCGTTGCCCCTGTGCCGCCCGACGGCATGCCAGCGACCCCAGCCAGGGTCCCAGCGCATGGGCGGGATCCACAGCAGGGCGCCTACCGGGAAGTGCTTCGTGCCGCGCTGGATGTCGAGACCGCCCTCGCCGCGCGCGGTCTCCTGCGCCACGTTGGCCACCAGGCACCAGCCGAGCAGCCCGTCCGGCGCCTCTTCTTCGGTGGGTTCCGTGTCTGTCACACCGAGAATCTTCAGGCACGGCACGGGACATGAGCCAGCTCTTATCGACCGCGGCGCGGTTCAGCGGCGTCAAAGGCCCTTCAGGACGCGATCGAGTGCGGACCGTCCTGCGGGGCCCCAGTGCGGCTTGCCACCGGGCAGGCCGCGGTCTCCGTTCTGGCCCATCGCCATCAGGAACAGGCTCTTCCTCGCGGCCAGTCCGCGCGCCCGGCGCACCGCTGCCTCGTCCGCCTGCGCGTAGCTGTCGAAGAAGCGCGAGGCTGCGCCCTCGGGGAGCAGCACCCAGGCGGCCGCAAGGTCCCAGGCCGGGTCGCCGGCGAACACATCGCCGAAGTCGACGACGCCCGTCAGTGTTCCCGCCGCGACGACGACGTTCGCGGGATGCAGGTCACCGTGAACCCACACGCGCGGGCCCTCCCAGCCGGGAGCCGCTGCCGCGTCGTCCCACACGGCTCGGATGTCGTCCTCGGCGAAGCGGCCGAGGTCCACGGCCCGCAGGAAGCCTTCGAAGGCCTCTGTGCACGCCTTGGGGTGACCGCCGCGGTCCGAGGCCTCCGGTGCGTCGGCGGGCGCCTCCACATGAAGTGCCTTGAGGAAGCCCGCCAGAACGTCGGCCGCGTGGTCGCCGCGGGTGATCGAGCCGTGGTCCAGCGGCGTGCCCTCGACCCAGGTCATGACGGTCCAGATCTTGGGAAAGCGTTCGGACGGCGCACCTTCCCGTACCGGAACGGGAATCGGCAGCGGCAGGCGCGCGGCCAGCGCCGGCAGCCACCGGCGTTCCTTGAGCTGCGCATCGGAGCTCGTGTCCATCCGCTGCATGCGGACGGCCAACTCGTCGCCGAGCCGCCACATTTGGTTGCCCCAGCCACCGTCCACTTCACGAATGGGCAGTCCGGCCAGGTCCGGATGCTGTTCCCGCAGCAGCTCGCGGACCAGATCCTCGGTGATCTCCAACTCGGTCTCGATCATGCCGGGTCACCGTACAGGTGCCGCCCGCCGCCATGCCGGCGCGGCGTTGTGGCGGGCGGCCGCCTGCGTCAGCGGCCGTCGCGGCCCACCGTGAGCCGGGACGGCCGGTAAGGGACGTACGCCGCCCCGTCCAGACCGAGTGCCGTCGCGGAGCGTTGGAGCGCGGCCGAGGTCGCGGCAGCGTCCCAGTGGCCGGTGTTCACGCGGTGTTCGAGGGCGTGCAGGGCCGCCACGGTCTCGGCGGTGGAGAAGGTGCAGTGGCCCTGTCGCTCGACGTAGGCCTGGCGGAGCAGCGCGGCGTCGCCGGAGGCGCGGACGCGAGCGGCGAAGCGGTTCTCCTGCTGTACCGGGACCAGGTTGTCGCCGGTGGTGTGGACGTCGAGCAGCGGCACCTCCAGGCCCTGGCCCGCGGAGGAGGTCCGCTGCGCGGTGCGTACCGCGGCGGGGTCGGCGGTGATCGCGGCGCCCTCGGTCAGAGCGCGCAGGTCGGCGCGGAGGTCGAGGCCGGCCGCCCGGTAGAGGGCGCGGACCTGCGGTGCGTGTTCGGAGCCGGCGAGGAGGCGGGCGTAGTCCACTCCCCTGTTCCAGGAGTTGTTGCCGCCGACGGACTGCTCGATCGCGTACCGGCCGCCCTCGACGAACGACAGGATGCCCTGAGCGAACCAGTCGTACTGCTGCTCCTCCTGGCCCGTCCAGTCGGTCGGGGCGGGCCGGTCCTTGCCGGGTGACCAGGCGGGCAGGTTGAGGTAGGCGGCGGCCAGGGCGACCCGGGCGCGGCCCTGCGGGGTCGACTGGGCCGCGGTGACCGCCTTGGTGAGGAGGTCGGCGGTGGCGGAGGCGTCGGCGGCGGTGCCGAAGCGGACGAGTTTCACGTCCTGGGCGGGGAGCAGCAGGCGGGCGATGGTGTACTCGGCGTCCAACTGGTAGTTGTCCAGGTCCGTGCCGCCCGCCACCAGGCCGCACTGGCCGAGCGCGCCGTCGATGCGGCCGCCGCCGTCCCGGGCGAGCTGCGCGTTGACGAGTCCGCCCATGGACTGGCCGACGGCCAGGGTGCGCCGGGGTTTTCCGATCTTCGCGGTGACGGCGTCGAGCGTGCCGAACTGGTCGCGTTCGGCGCTGTTGAGGGCCCACATCGAGCCATGGGGGTCGTACGACGAGCCGGCCATGGCGTAGCCCTCCGCCAGCAACTCGGTGCGTACGGCGTCGGTGGGGGCGTCCCGGGCGACGGTGGGACCGAAGCCGTGGCTGAACAGCAGCAGGGTGCCGTTCCAGTGGTCGGGGACGTCCGCGATCCAGGTGGCGCCGTCGGCGAGGGTGCCGGTGAGGTGGGTCGCGGTCTCGGTGTCCGACTGGGCGGCGGGGGCGGGGAGGGTGGTGAGCGCCGCGGACGCCAGGGTGACCAGGGTGGTCAGGGCGATCCGCAGGCGGGTGCGGGGGATTCGGGTACGGCTGCCGGCGGGCATGGTGCGGCTCCTTGGGGGGAAGGGCGGCTGTGGGGGTGTGCGGGGCCGTAGCAGATGCTCAGTGCACTGAGCGAGAGCGCTCGAGGAATGTAGGGCTAATTTTTTGCCGCCGTCAAGAGAGTGCACAACCTTGGCGAAAGCTGTGCGTCGGGCGTGTGCGTGTTCGAGTGTGCGAACAACGCAAGCCACGTCGGCGGAAGTCAATATCTGTGGTCGCCGCGTGAGAAATCGGAGTGGCGTGCCGTGAATATTCCTGTGACCGCGGGCCGCGTGGAATTACTCACCGCGCAGGGCCGACATCGACGTGCTACTGTCGTCGTCAGTTGCAGGTGTGGTTGCCAGAAGGTTTCTTTCCGACGGCTGATCAACACGGCGACACGGAATACGCACAGGGCGTACTCCTGACACCGCCCTCCGAAGGAGAAACAAAATGGCCAGCGGCACCGTGAAGTGGTTCAACGCGGAAAAGGGATTCGGCTTCATCGAGCAGGACGGCGGCGGCGCCGACGTCTTCGCGCACTACTCGAACATCGCCACCCAGGGCTTCCGTGAACTGCTGGAAGGTCAGAAGGTGACGTTCGACATCGCGCAGGGCCAGAAGGGCCCGACGGCCGAGAACATCGTTCCCGCGTGACGCACCGGCACTGACGCGTACTCGCAGCTGGGGCCCGCACCTTGGGGTGCGGGCCCCAGCTCGCTTTGTCACCAAGTGTTGAGTCCCTGTCTTTTTTTCGGCCCGTTCCAGCGATTCTCTGCGCCGCTTTTCCTGCTGCGGGAATTCCTTGATACGTGCCCGCATCGAGGAAGATTCCCATGAACCGCACACGCACCACGCGCGGACGCGCTCATCGCACGAACGACCGTGGTGGAAATGCCGCCGCCGGCCGCTCCGGCGGTCCGCGCCACTCCAACGGCCACAGGAACGGACAGGCCGCGGGGGGTGAGTTCGCGCTCCCGAAGACGCTCACGCCCGCGCTGCCCGCCGTCGCGGCCTTCGCCGATCTCGCCATGCCGGCGTCGCTGCTGACCACGCTAGGCCGACAGGGGGTGACCGCACCGTTCCCGATCCAGGCGGCGACCCTGCCGAACACCCTGGCCGGCCGTGACGTGCTCGGCCGTGGCCGCACCGGCTCGGGCAAGACCCTCGCCTTCGGCCTCGCGGTACTGGCCCGCACGGCGGGCCGTCGCGCCGAACCGCGCCGCCCCCTGGCCCTGATCCTGGTCCCCACCCGCGAACTCGCCCAGCAGGTCACGGACGCGCTGGCTCCCTACGCCCGCTCCGTGGGTCTGCGGCTCGCCACCGTCGTCGGCGGGATGTCCATCGGTCGGCAGGCCGGAGCGCTGCGGACCGGCGCCGAGGTCGTCGTCGCGACGCCCGGCCGGCTCAAGGACCTCATCGACCGGGGCGACTGCCGACTCGCCGACGTGGGCGTCACCGTTCTGGACGAGGCCGACCAGATGGCCGACATGGGCTTCATGCCCCAGGTCACCGCCCTGCTCGACCAGGTGCGTCCCGAGGGGCAGCGGATGCTGTTCTCGGCCACCCTCGACCGCAACGTCGACCTGCTGGTCCGTCGCTACCTGACCGACCCGGTGGTGCACTCCGTCGACCCCTCGGCCGGAGCCGTCACCACGATGGAACACCACGTGCTCCACGTGCAGGAGGCGGACAAGCACCGGACGACCACCGAGATCGCGGCCCGGGACGGCCGGGTCATCATGTTCCTGGACACCAAGCACGCCGTGGACCGGCTGACCAAGCACCTGCTGAAGAGCGGCGTCCGCGCGGCGGCCCTGCACGGGGGCCGGTCCCAGCCGCAGCGCACCCGGACCCTGGCGCAGTTCAAGGACGGCGACGTCACCGTGCTGGTGGCCACCAACGTCGCGGCCCGCGGCATCCACGTCGACAGCCTCGACCTGGTCGTCAACGTGGATCCGCCCAGCGACCACAAGGACTACCTGCACCGGGGCGGCCGTACGGCCCGCGCCGGGGAGTCCGGCAGCGTCGTCACCCTGGTGACCCCCGCCCAGCGTCGCGACATGACCCGGCTGATGGCTACGGCCGGCATCACCCCGACCGTCACCCCGGTCCGCTCCGGCGAGGCGGCGCTGAGCCGTATCACGGGTGCCCAGGCGCCCTCCGGCATCCCGGTGGTCATCGCCCCGCCCGCGGTGGAAACCCCCAGCCGCGTGCCCTCGTCCCGCAGCCGCCGGGGCCGACCCGGCCAGGCCCGATCCACCGGCACGGGGGCGCGCCGCAGGGCACAGCGACGGCCCGGGAACGACTCGGCTGCCTAGTCCGGCGCAGTACCCGAAGTCCCGTCGCCGCGAGGCCGCAGGCCCGAGCGACCAGCCCTCTCCGAAGGAGACACCTTTGACACCAGCGCGGATCCCGTACCGCAAGCCGGCCCCCGCCCCCGTGCCCGTGCCCGCCCCCGTAACGGAGGATGCCGAAGGGCACGGACCCCGGGTGTGCGACGACATGACCGTCGAGGTTGCTCTGGCCGTCATGGCGGGTGCCCGGGTCGCGTACCTGACCGTGTGCGACGGTGACGACCAGAGCACGGGTTCGATCACCCTGGCCCGGCTCGCCGTTGTCCGCGCCAGTCCCACCTACACGGACCGGATCCGTCTGCGGGACGTCCTCGGCGGACCGCCCTCACCCGGCGCCCGCCCCCGCGACCAGGGCCGGGTTCCGCGCGTACACGCCTTCTCGCACTGATCCGCCCCGCCTCCGGGGAGCCCGTGCTCCCTCCCCCACGACCACTCTTCTGTGAGGCATCATGCGCTGTGTCATCGCCCAGTACCCGTTCGACCTGACCAAGGCCGGGGTGCTCGCCTCGATGAAGGGCATCAGGCCCGAACTCGTCACAGGTGAGTCCGTGACCGTCGGCCGCCGCCGCTATCCCGTCAAGCAGGTGGGTCAGGTCGTCACCCGACAGGATCCGCGTGACTTCACCGCCGGCGAAGTCGTGCGAGCCATGACGCGCCTCGGCTTCACCTGCCACGGCCGCCCCGGGGCCACGTCCGTGCACGTGGGTGCTCCCGATCCGCTGCGGGCCGCGTCGGCTCTGCTCGGCGGCGCATGAGCCACGACCCTGTGAGAGCGGGCGGGAAACCGCCCTCAGGTACCCGGTGGGCCCTGCCGACGCGCGTCGGCAGGGCCCACCGTTGTGGTCACCGTCCGCTCAGATACCGCGGTGGGCGAGCACGCGGACGACAGCGTCTCACCGGTCGATGTAGGTGAGATCGCCCACTGTCCACGCGCTGACGTCCTCGATGGCGACCCGGTACATGCCGCCCGTCTCCGGGATGCCGAGGCTGCCCTGCAGGATGCGGGCGAGATGGAAGTGCAGATGCGTCGGCGCCTCGCCGCGACCGGGGCGGTCGCCCCGCGGATCGCGGACGAAGACGTCCGAGAACGGGCCGAGACGGTCCGAGTCCTTGAGGACCTCCGCCACCCGCTCCCGCCACACCGCTTCGGGAGCCAGCCGGCCGGTGATGACGGCACCGCCGACCACCACGGTCAACGACATCTGATTGCTGCGCTCGGACTCGACAGCGGCGGAGATGGCGACGAGCAGCTCATCAGGGTTCGACATGACAGCAGAGTTTATTCGGCCCGCGGCTGTTGGAGCCGCCCGGCTCACGAACAAGGGCCGGACGCGCGCTCGCCCTCCTCCGCCGAAGGCATGAAATCTGCTCTTGCCACAGTAGACATTCGCTTCCGGAGTGAGTATGGTTCTTCTCGTGAAGAAGGTCGAACGAGACCGCGGTTGACCGCGAGAGGAATGGAGGAGCAGACGCCATCAGGATCGCCCGGCCCGAGGAGCACTCGGCCGGGTACCGCAAGACCCCGGAATGGATGGTGGTCCCCGGTCAAGCAGCTGCGATCCCCCGCTCCGCCCTGCCGGGCCGGGTAGCGGAAACAGAAGGTCGGCACAGCAGTACGGCCGACAGATGGTGTTCAATTTCCTTCGGGGCCCTGGTGCGTACGGCACCAGGGCCCCTCGACGCGTTGCACAGCGAGGTGACATGACATCGGACAACCCCCTGAATGATCGTCTGGACGACGACGACTACCCCGCGTACTCCATGGGCCGCGCGGCCGAGATGCTCGGCACCACCCCGGCCTTCCTGCGAGCCATCGGCGAGGCTCGTCTGATCACTCCGCTCCGCTCGGAGGGGGGACATCGCCGTTACTCCCGCTACCAGTTGCGGATCGCCGCGCGCGCCCGCGAGCTCGTCGACAAGGGGACCCCGATCGAGGCCGCGTGCCGGATCGTCATCCTCGAGGACCAGCTCGAGGAAGCGCAGCGCATCAACGCCGAGTACCGCCGTGCCGCCAGCGGATCGGCGGGCGGTCCGGCCTCCGCCTGACCGGTCCGCTCTCCCGGCTGTGCGCCGAGTTGTCCGCGAACTCCCCCGGGATTGTCCGTGATCGGTAACGGGCGCATCCGCCGGCCGCCGTCCCTCGTCCTGTCAGTTGGTCGCCCGGCGACCGGGGAATCGGCGAGGAACTGCGCGAGAGCGGGGCGGAGATGGCACGGCACGGCGGGCGGGGCTGGTACGGCAAGGTGGTCGGGGCGGCGCTCGGGGTGACGCTGCTCGCCGCCGGCGCCTCGGTGTGGACCGCACAGGCCGGTGGTGTCTCATCGCCCAGGAAGACCACGTCGGCGGCACGGGACGCCGCTGTCACGCCGGTCGCGATGACCATCGTGCACGCCTCCGACAAGGGAGCGCGCGGCGTCAACATCACGGTCGACGACGGCCCTGACCCCGTGTGGACGCCCCAAGTGCTCGCCGTCCTGCGGGAGTACGGGGTGAAGGCCACGTTCTGCATGGTGGGGACGCAGGCGCAGGCCCACCCGGACCTGGTGAAGCAGGTGGTCGCGGCCGGGCACCGGCTGTGCGACCACTCGGTGTCGCACGACACCACCATGGACAAGAAGCCCGAGGCCTACCAGTCGCAGGAGATCCTCGGCGCCGAACGCATGATCACCGAGGCGTCCGGGGGCGTACGGCCGATGTACTACCGGGCGCCCGGCGGGGCCTTCACCCCCTACAGCCGCCAACTGGCCGCCTCCCGGGGCATGCGCCCGCTGGGCTGGAACGTGGACTCCAAGGACTTCGAGCGGCCGGGTACGGACGCCATCGTCGCCACGGTCGAGCGGGAGCTGCCCAACGGGCCGACGCTGCTGTTCCACGACGCGGGCGGCGACCGCTCCCAGACCGTCGCCGCCCTGCGCCGCGTGCTGCCCTGGCTCAAGCAGCAGGGCTACTCCTTCGGCTTCCCGGTCCGCTGAGCCCCGTCCGACAGACCCAGTGGGGAGCCCCAGGTCAACGTGACGTGACCTGGGGCCCGTCGGGTGCGTGGATGGCCGAGGGCGTCAGCCGGCCGGCGTCATCCGTCGGTGCGGGCCGCGTGCCGCCATGCCGGTGGTCACCAGCCCGGCCCAGGACGCGATGATCACCCAGATGCCGATCGCCATCGCCACCCAGCCCATGCCATAGGTCCGCTCGTACACCGAGCCGAAGCCCAGGGCCAGGACGGCCAGGGCGATGCCGGTGACGAGGTTGCTGACGGTCAGCGGGCTGCCGTTGAACCCGACGACGGGGAGCGCCGAGGTCTCCGCCTACCGGGCGCGGAGTGCGATCAGATCAGGATGTTGTTCGATGTGCGGTTGCGTGGCCACGTCGGCCACCCCCCTTCACAGCGGGGAATGGACCTCACTCGTCACGGTGACGGGTTCAGCGGGTCGTCCATGAGGCCGGCGAGGCGGTCGGGCTCGCCCGACTGGTTTAGCCCGAGGTCGAGGTCGCCCGCCGCGTCGGTCAGCGCCCTGAGAGCGGGGACGAGACCCGCGCGCTCCCGCTCGGGCAGCCGCTCGACGAGCGTGCGGATCGCCGCCCGCCGGTGCGTGAGGACACTTTCGACCAGCGCCTCCCCCTCGGCGGTGAGCCGCAGGACGACCTCGCGGCGGTTGTCCGGGTTGACGCGTCGGTCGATCAGGCCGAGGGACTCCAGGCGCTCCACCATCCTGAGCGCCGTGGAGGGGTTGACCCCGAGGGTGGCGGCCATCGCGACCAGCTTGATCGGGCCGCAGGTGTGCAGGGCGACGAGCGAGCGCAACTGGGGCAGGGTGAGGGAGACGTCGACCGCGCCGAGGGCACGTGCCGACAGGGCGACGATCACCCGGGACGCGGCCATGACCGCCAGCGTGACCTCCTCGGCCTCGCGATCCGGGTCCCCCTCCGGCGTACCGGGAACGGCGGGAGCCTCCTCCCGGTCCGCGTCCCGCCCACCCCTGGACATCCGGTCCCCTCTCTCCGATCCCTCTGCGGCTCTGCGACGGCGGTCTGGAAACCGCCCGGCCACCCCTAGTGACCATTGCACACTGCAATGGTAAGCTGATCGGCGTAGCGGGGCCGTGCGGGCGCGACGACTGCGGCCAAGGGTGATGACCATGCAGACCGAACCGATACACGAAGCCTATTCCTTCGTCTGCCTGCGCTGCGGGCACGCCTGGGAGGGCGCGTACGAGCTACAGCACGTCGTGGACGCCGAGGGGCGGACGCGGGTCGTCTACTACGTGCACCCCGGCTTCCGGGTGCCGTCCCCGCTCACCGAGAACACCTGCCGGGTGTGCCGCGGACACCAGATCCGCATCCTGCGCCCGGGCCGGGTCCGCTCGGCCCACCTCACCCCCCGCTGACACACCGCCCCCGATCGCGACGGACGTGCGCCACAGCACGTCCGTCCGCCGGTCCGCGCCCGGGCATGACCGCTGCCCGCCGGGCGGCGGTCACCAGTTGAGGGCGTCGTCCATCGACTGCTGCCAGTACGTCACCTTGAGCGAGTCGTCGACGTAGACGCCCTTCGCGGGCAGCGACGGGTGGGCGGCCGCGCCGACGCTCCCGCTGCCGGACCGGCCCTGGAAGTAGACGGCGAGGGACTTCACGGTGTGGCCGTGCGCGCCGCTGCCGTCGGTGGCGGACAGGCTCACGGAGGCGTAACCCGACTCGCCGGGCTGGAGGGTGACGACCGCCTGCGGCTGCGACTCCTTGATGACCGGAGGCACGGCCTGGGCGTCGCCGAAGCGGACCGCCGGGTAGTAGTAGAGGTAGCAGGCCCGGCTGCCGGTGTTGGTCACCGTGAGCAGCATGTGGTTCACCGGGCGGGTCAGCGGGGCCGCGACCGTCCGGGTGTTGGACCCCTCGCAGGTGACCGCGCTGCCGGAAGCGGGCGCCTTCGGTACGGACGTACGCGTGGCGGTCCTCCCTCCGTCGGCGGACTTGCCGCCCGAGGAAGCCGACGCGCCGGTGGAGCCGGCGGACGCGGACGAGCCCGTGGATCCCGTGGAGTTGGTGCCGGCGTTCGACGCGACGGCCGTGGAGGACGAGCCCGTGGAGGCGTTCGTCGCCGCCCCCTCGTCGTGGACGCCCGTTCCGTCGCTGCACGCGGTCAGGGAGAGCGCGGCGAGAACGGCGGTGGCCGCGGCGGCGGCGAGACGGGCGCGGGAGGTACGGAGGTTGGACATGTCTGCTGTGCCCCTTCGGAGTTCGGGTCGCGGTGGTGATTGGATGACCGAAGCTTGTGAGGTGATCCGTCCCAACCGCCACGCCCAACGGGGAGTTGGGGACGCTGGAACGCCGAAACGGGCTCTGACCAGGGAGAACACAGGGGCCCTGGAACGGGGGAACGGGATGACGGGGTTGAGGGGAACGAGTGTCAGGGGCAACCGAGTCGGGGGACACCGAGGCTTTCGCGCAGCTGCTGCGGGAGCTCAAGGTCCGGTCCGGACTGAGTTACGGGGTGCTGGCCAAGCGCCTGCACATGAGTACGTCGACGCTGCACCGCTACTGCAACGGCACCGCGGTGCCGGTCGACTACGCCCCCGTGGAGCGCCTCGCACGGGTGTGCCGGGCGACGCCGCAGGAGCTGGTCGAGCTGCACCGGCGCTGGATCCTGGCGGACGCGGCACGCAGCCGGAAGGCCGCGCAGGCCGCGGCGGAGACGGCCGAGGCCGGGGCGGCCGAGAGAACCGTTCCGGCCGACGGGCCGGAGGCCGCGCTGTCGGAAACCGACGGTGTGGCTGAGAACGAGGTCCCGGCTGTCGTCGACCTGCCCGCCGGGCCCGCGCCGTCGCGTCCACGCCGCCGGCTCCGTCGTCGTACCGCGCTGATCGCCTCCGTCGCGGTGGTGGCCGCGCTGGGGAGCCTCGTGTACGTCCTGCGTCCGACGTCCGAGCGCACCGCGGACACCTCGGCGCCGACGTCCACCCGCAGCGCGGACGCCGGTGCGAGCGGGCAGCCCTCCAGTGCCCCGCCCACGGGCCGGAAGACGCCCGGTCCGTCCGCGTCCGCCTCCAACACCCCAACGGGGAAGGCCAGTTCCCAGGCCGCCGGGTCCGGCTCCGGGCAGAGCGACAGCGGTCAGGGCGCCAGCTCGTCCAACGACCCCGTCCCGCTGACCGTCAGCACCCGTCCCTACGTCTACGACAGCCCGTGCAGCCAGCACTTCCTCGTGGACAGCGAACCCTCGCAGGTCGGGCCGCCGGCCCCCAGCGAGCAGGACGCGCCGCGCTGGGCCGCCGCGTACGGGGCGGTGTCCTCGGGCGAACAGGAGGTCGCCCTCACCGTCCAGGGCACCGGCGCGGAGACGGTCGTCCTGGAGGCCCTGCACGTCCGGGTGTTGAGCAAGGCCGCGCCGCTCGCCTGGAACGACTACTCGATGGGCGTCGGCTGTGGTGGCGGCGTGGACACCAAGTCCTTCGACATCGCCCTGGACGGCGGAAGTCCCACGGTCACCGTGAAGGGCGGCCAGCGCGACTTCCCGTACAAGGTCAGCGAATCGGACCCCGAGGTCTTCTACGTCGTCGCCCACACCACGGCGCACGACGTCCGCTGGGACCTCACCCTGGACTGGTCCAGCGGCAGCCGTCACGGTACGGTCCACGTCGACAACGCCGGCACCCCGTTCCGCACGAGCGCCGACGTCGGTCGCCCGGGGTACGACTACCCGTTGGGCGGCGGTGAATGGATCAAACGCGAGAGCTGACCGGGGCGGGAGCGGGGTGGCCCCCCACGCGCGGGCCATCGCCGGGTAAAGGGTTCGGCATCGTCGGTTCAACGGTCTTGAGATGTGCATGACCTGTCCGATGGGATGCGCGGAGACCTTTTCGCGATCACATCGTGAGACTCCTCACCACAGGGGGATCCATGCACATAGCCCGCACCGGGCTCGGCGTCGCGGCCGCCACGTCGGTCGCCGCCCTCGCGGTCACCGCACTGGGGACCGCCGCGCCCGCCGCCGTACCGCACACCCTGGCGGTACCGGCCGTCGCCGGCCACACCCTGGTCCACGGGGTCAGCAGCCCGCTGAGCAGCGAGCAGTGCCAGGCCAAGTGGCACATCAACTGCTACAACCCGTTGCAGTACCGCGCCGCGTACGACCTGAACGCCCTGTACAAGAAGGGCGTCACGGGCAAGGGACGCACCATCGTCATCGTCGACTCGTACGGCTCGCCGACCGTCCAGCACGACCTGGACGTCTACAGCAAGCAGTTCGGGCTGCCCAGCACCAAGGTGAAGGTCGTCAAGTGGGGCAAGGTCCCCCCCTTCGACCCCAAGAACGCCGACATGACCGGCTGGGCCGGCGAGACCACCCTGGACGTCGAGATGGCGCACGCGGTGGCGCCCGCCGCCAAGATCGTCCTGGTGGAGACGGCGGTCGCCGAGACCGAGGGCACCACCGGTCTCCCCGAGATGATGAACGCCGAGAAGTCGCTGATCGACCACGGCGTCGGCGACGTCATCAGCCAGAGCTTCGGCGCCACGGAGAACACCTTCCCCGGCTTCGACAAGGGCGACTTCTCCAGCATCAAGAACCTGCGGTACGCCTTCCAGGACGCGAACCGCAAGCACGTGACCGTGCTGGCCGCCTCCGGTGACGGCGGCGCGACCGACCTGCAGATGGACGGCAAGACGTACTACAACAAGCGCGTCAACTCCTGGCCGTCCTCCGACCCGCTGGTCACCTCGATCGGCGGCACCCAGCTCCACCTGAACGACAAGGGCGCGCGCCTCAAGCCGGACAGCGTCTACAACGACTACGGCTCCGGTGGCGGCGGGCAGTCCCACGTCTTCACCCGGCCCTCCTTCCAGAACGGCGTGAAGAGCGTCGTCGGCAGCCGGCGCGGCACCCCGGACATCTCGATGTCCGCGGCTGTCAACGGCGGCGCGTGGACCTACTCCAGCTACGACCCGACCGCCGTCGGCTGGGGCGTCGTCGGCGGCACCAGCGAGGCCACCCCGCTCTTCTCGGGCATCGTCGCGCTCGCCGACCAGGCGGCCGGCCACCGGGTGGGCAACATCCAGCAGGCCCTGTACGGCCTGTACGCCCACCACGCGAAGAGCAACGGCATCGTCGACGTCAACGACGGCACCGACAACAGCTACCAGGGCGTGACCGGCTACAAGGCCGTCAACGGCTACGACCTGGCGTCCGGCGTCGGCACCGTGGACGCCCTGCGCTTCGTCCCGGCCCTCGCGAAGGCGAGCCGGAACCACTGACGCACCTGCCGTGACAGGCACCGAACGAACGGCCCGGGTCCACACGCCCGGGCCGTTCGCGTGTTCCCGGCCCCGGATCCCGTGCTGTGATACCTTGGCGAGAGTTGCAGTTTTGGTTACCAGAGACATCGGATATTCGGGTGCTCTTCCGACTTTGCGTCGACGAGCACCCTTTCTTTGTTTCCGGAGCTTTCCGGATTTTTCCGGAGGGGCGCTCAATCAGAGCGGCGACTCCGGGGTCCGCACGGTGCGGGCTTCGGTAACTGCCCCCCAAGGGAGATTCGACATGGCATCCGGCACCGTCAAGTGGTTCAACTCGGAAAAGGGCTTCGGCTTCATCGAGCAGGAGGGTGGCGGCCCCGACGTCTTCGCCCACTACTCGAACATCGCCACCTCCGGCTTCCGTGAGCTCCAGGAAGGCCAGAAGGTGACCTTCGACGTCACGCAGGGCCAGAAGGGCCCGCAGGCGGAGAACATCCTTCCCGCCTGACGCCGACGCGTCCCAGGCGCGCGGGGCCCGCACTTCACGGTGCGGGCCCCGCTCCGTTTTTCACCCGTTCGCCGTTCCCCGGACACTCGGAATTCAGCCGCCCTCATTCCCGGGCGGTGCCCAGAAAGCGGAGGACCGCCAGGACCCGGCGGTGGTGGCCGTCCGCCGGGGGCAGGTCGAGCTTGGCGAAGATGTTGTTGATGTGTTTGGCGACCGCGCTGTCGGTGACCACCAGGTCCTCGGCGATGGCCGCGTTGGAACGGCCCTCCGCCATCAGCGCGAGCACCTCCCGCTCGCGCGGTGTGAGCCGCTCCAGCGGGTCGCTGTCCCGGCGCAGCAGCAGCTGGGCGACGACCTGCGGGTCCAGTGCCGTACCGCCGGCCGCCACCCGCCGTACCGTCGCCCGCGAACTCCTCGACATCGGCGACGCGTTGCTTGAGGAGATAGCCGACGCCGCTGGTGTCGGCGGTGAGCAGGTCGGCGGCGTACCGCTCCTCCACGTACTGGGACAGCAGGACGACGGCCGTCCGGGGCCACCGTCGGCGGATGGTCAGCGCCGCGTGGACGCCCTCGTCGGTGAAGCCCGGCGGCATCCGCACGTCGATCAGCGCCAGCTCGGGCCGCTGCTCCTCCACCGCGGCCAACAGGGCTTCCGCGTCGCCCACTTCGGCCCCGACCTCGAAGCCGGCCGTCTGCAGCACCTTGACCAGCCCCACCCGCAGCAGCACGGAGTCCTCGGCGATCACCGCCCGCACGGCAGCTCCGCGGTGAGCGTGGTGGGGCCTCCGGCGGGACTGCTGATCCGGAAGACACCGTCGACTGCGCCCACCCGCTTGGCCAGCCCGCCAAGGCCGGTCCCTGCCCCCGCGTCGGCGCCGCCCACGCCGTCGTCGGTGACCTCGACCCGCAGCACCTCCGCCGTCCGCCGTACCGTCACGTCCACCTGGGTGGCGCGGGCGTGCTTGGTGACGTTGGTCAGCGCCTCGGAGACGACGAAGTAGGCGACCGACTCCGCGCCGCGCGTCATCCGCCCCCGCAGGTCGACGCGCAGGCGCACCGGCAGCGGCACCCGGGCGGCGAGGCCGGACAGCGCGGCGTCCAGGCCCCGGTCGTCGAGCACCGCGGGGTGCAGGCCCCGTACCAGGTCGTTGAGTTCGCTGATCGCTTCCTTGGCCTCGCGGTGCGCCTCGTCGATGACCCTGCGGGCCTCCTCGGGCAGGTCGGTGAGCGTCGCCCGGGCCAGCCCCAGGTTGACCGCGAGGGAGACCAGGCGCTGCTGGGTGCCGTCGTGCAGGTCGCGCTCGATGCGGCGGCGCTCGGCGTCGGCGGCGTCGGCCAGGTCGGCGCGGCGCACCGACAGGTCGGTCACCCGGCGCTCGAGCCGCTGCGCTCGGCTGGGTCCGAGCAGCGCCGGTGCCAGACGGCTCTCCGCCCGGGTCACCCTCCCGGCGAGCCCGGGAGCCGCCCCGAGGAGCAGCACACCGACCGCGGTGAGGTACCCCGCCTGGAGGGTGGAGGGGGCGTCGGGTCCCGCGTAGGGCGCCACCGCCCACATCCACACGTAGACGGTGACGCAGGCGATGCCCGCGCCCCACACGGCCAGCACCAGCACCTCCCCGGCGGCGAGAAACGGCCCCAGGAGCGTGTGGTACGCGGCGCGGCGCCAGGTCTGGGCGGAGACGAACAGACGGAACGCCCGCCGCAGCCGCGCGCCCTCGGCCGGCAGGGGGTGCGGGATGTCCACCCCGAGCAGTTCGTGGTGCCGCCACCGCTGCACGGCCGTCAACGGCACGGCGAGCAGCGCGAGCAGGACGAGGACGACGTACATCCCCGGCAGGACGTCCCAGGGCCGGTGCACCGACTTGACCAGCGGCTTGGCTCCGAGCCACAACCACGCCGGTACAGCGGCGAGATGCGGCAGCACACCCGAGGCCAGGAAGGCGGTGTCCTGCCGGGCCGTCCCGGCCCGCCGTCGCACCAGGCGGGCCGAGGGCCCCAGTACGGAGGGAAGCGTCATGGACCGACCGTAGGACTCCCGGTGGGCGGGCACCATGCACCTGTCTTCAGGATCGGTGGTGAAGCAGGCATCCCCCCGAACCCGGATCCGTCCGTTACCGACCGTCGCGACCCCGACGGCCACGCTGTCCAACAGGCCGCCGACCGAAGGCGGTTGGGCACGACGAACGGGGTGAGGACGCCATGGACGGATCGTACGCACCGGACTCAGGAGCCCGGCAGGCGGTGAAGGACCGCCCGCGCCCGCCGTCCGCTCCCCTGCCGGCGCCCCGCCGCGCTCGGGCCGGGTTCCGCTCCCGTCACCTCGGCCTGGCGCTCGTCGGCTGCGGTGCGGCCATGGTGCCCTGGCTGGTGGTCCTGGCGCGGACCCTGCCGGACACGGCCCAGGTCCGGCACTGGTCCACCGCCTGGGTGGGACTCGACGCCCTGGAGGCGCTCGGCCTGACCGTCACCGGCCGCCTGCTGCTGTGCCGCGACCCCCGCCACGGGCTCACCGCGACGGCGACGGCCGCCCTGCTGGTCGTCGACGCCTGGTTCGACGTGACGACCGCGGCGCCGGGCCCCGAGCTCACCGCGGCGGTCGCGATGGCCCTGGGCGTCGAACTCCCGATGGCCGCGCTGTGCACGACCCTCGCGGTGCGCTGCCCTATCGGGCCGTCTGACGGCCCCTAAGCCCGGATGGCGTCGGCCGGTGGTGTGCGCAAGGCTCGGCGGGTGGGGAGTTCCGTGGTGAGGAACGCCGTGGCGGTGACCGTGAGTGCGAGCGCGGGCAGGAGCCACGGCGGGCCGGACGGCCACGGGTGGCCGAGGAAACCCTGGCCGAGCAGCGCCAGGGGTACGGCCGACAGCAGCAGGGCCGTCACGAGGGCCGTCAGCGCCGTCACCGCCGCCTCGCGGCGCACCATCGTGCGGATCTGACGCGGGGTGGTGCCGTTGAGGCGCAGGGCGGCCAGTTCCACCCGGCGCTGGGCGGTGGCGGCCACCAGCTTGTTGGCGATGCTGAGCAGCAGGTAGACGAGCAGGACCACGATGGTGGCGAGGTTGATCCACACCTCGGGCGGCGCGTTCCGCAGCCCCGACGCGGGCGCGGTGTCCGTGAGGGTGAACCCGGGACGGGACACGGCAAGGGCGTTGCGGGCAGCCGGTGTCCCGTCGGTACGGATCAGGATGCTCTGGTCGAGCCCGGTGGTGGTGTGCCCGGCGGCCAGGTCACGGGAGAGGACCACCGAGCCGAAGCCCAGGCCGCGGGCGTAGACCGCGACCACCGTCGCCTCGACCGGCGCCCCGTCGCCGAGCACCAGCCGCACCCGCGCGCCCGTCCCGGCGCCCCGCGACCGGGCGACGTCGCTGCTGACGGCGACGGTGTTCCCGGTGAGCCGGTCCAGGCTGCCGTGGCGCACGTCGAGGTCGAGGACGCCCGCCGCGCCCGGGGTGAGGATCATCGCCGGACCGGAGTCGGTCTCGGTGTCCCCGAACAGCTTGTACGGCCACACCACGGTCGTCGTCCCGGCCGGCGCCGCCGCCCGAACCCCGGGCGTCCGGCGCACCTCGGCGAGCGTGCCGGCCGGCAGCCCGCCCAGGGCCGGGGCGCTCAGGCGCAGTTGGGCCAGGGTGCCGCTGTGGGTGTCGTGGGCGGTGGCAGCGAGCACGGTGGTCTGGGTGAGGGTGTACGTCAGCACGAACACGACCGCCATCGCCAGCGTGCTGACGATCCCCGCGTTGCGCAGGGCGTAGGCCCGCACGTTCGCCATCGCCAGCCAGGTCGGCGCGGAGGCCGAGGCGCGGGTGCGCCGCGCGGCCGCGGCGCCGATCCCCCGCACCAGCGCCGGACCGGACAGCGCCAGTCCGATCGCGCCGAGGATGCCCGCGACGGAGGTCGCCGTCGCGCCGAGCACGGTGCGGGAGAACAGGGGGACGGCCGACATGGTGGTCGCGGCGACGACGATCAGCAGGCCGGCCCGGGTCCGCGTCCGCGAGGGGCGGCGCGGCTCGCTCCGCGACTCCGCGACCGCCTCGGTCGCCGGCATCCGCGAGGTGCGCCACGCCGAGCCCCGGGCGGAGACCTGCACGGCCAGCGCCATCAGGAGGACGGTGGCGAGAGCGGGCAACGGGCTGAGGGTGAGCGGGAGTTCGGCCGGTACGACCCCGCGGTCGACCAGCAGTCGGCGGAACTGCCCGGCGAGCAGATAGCCGAGGCCCACGCCCGGTACGACGGCCACGGCGGCGACGACCGCGGACTGGGCGGCGGCCAGCCGGCGGATCTGCTTCGGGGTCGCGCCGACGGCCCGCAGCAGCGCCAGGTCACGGCGCTGGCCGGCGATCGACACGGCCAGCGCGCTCGCCGTCACGAAGCCCGTGATCAGCAGGATGACCCCGGCGAGCGAACCGGCCAACAGGACCAGCAGCGAACGGGACGCACCCGCGCCGGGTGAGCCGAGGTCCCCGCGGCCGGCTCCGGTCGCCGTCACGAGTCCGGTGCCGGCCAGTTTCCTACGGACCTCCTCCGCGACGTGCGCCCCGGCGCCGGGCGCGGTGCGCAGGCCGACCAGGTCGACGCGGTCGCCGCGGCCGGAGAGCCGTACGGCCGTCGGGTCGGCGAAGAACACGCCGGCGCCGGGCGCGTCGACGATCGCGGAGACGCGGTACACGGCGGCCGGGCGCCCGGCCGCGATCACCCGCACGCGGTCGCCGGGGCGCACAGCGGCCGCGTCGGCCGTCGCGCTGTCCAGGGCGACCTCGGCGGCCCCGCTCGGCCCGCTGCCGTCGACCCGCACGCCGTCCAGCAGCCGCGTCGACGACCAGCCGTGCCCCGCCGACTGCGGATCGGCGGCCGGTACGACGCGGCCGTGGGCGTCGACGAGGGCGGCGGGGAAGCCGAGGTCGCCCACCGCGTCGGTGACGCCGGGGAGTTGGGTCAGCTCGGCGACCAGACGGGCGGGCACGGTACGGCGTTCGGGCAGGGCGATCGGCAGGTCGCCGGGCGGGTGGTACTCCTGGTCGGCGGCGACCACGACGTCCGCGCCGGCGAGGCGGCCGGCCGGCAGATGGCAGCGCAGCCCCGACTCGGCGAGGACACCGGTCCCGGTGATCAGCGCCGCACCGCCGAGCACCGCGCAGGCCACCGCGACCAGGGCGGCGAGACGGTGCCGGACCATACGGGCAGCGATACGCACCATGTCTCAGCTCTCTCCCAACGCGACGAGCTGCTCGGCCAGTTGGGGTGCCGTGGGTTTGGCGAGGGAGTCGACCACCCGGCCGTCGGCCATCACCAGGACCCGGTGGGCGCGGGCCGCGGCGGCGGGGTCGTGGGTGACCATCACGACGGTCTGGCCCAGGTCGTCGACGAGGTCGCGCAGCAGGTCGAGGACCTCGTGGGCGCTGCGCAGGTCGAGCGCGCCGGTCGGTTCGTCGGCGAACACGACGGCGGGCCGGGCCACCAACGCCCGTACCACGGCGGCCCGTTGCTGCTGACCGCCGGAGAGTTCGGCCGGGCGGTGGGTGAGCCGGTCTGCCAGGCCGACGCGGGCCACCAGCGTCCGCAGCCAGTCGCGGTCCGGGGCGCGGCCCGCGAGGCGCAACGGCAGGGTGATGTTGTCCTCGATGCTCAGCGAGGGGATCAGGTTGTACGCCTGGAACACGAACCCGACGCGTTCGCGGCGCAGTTCGGTACGGCGGGTCTCGTTCAGGCCCGAGATCTCCCGCCCGTCGACGCGGACGCTGCCCGAGGTCGGCGCGTCCAGCCCGGCGGCGCAGTGCATCAGCGTGCTCTTGCCGGAGCCCGAGGGGCCCATCACGGCGAGGAACGTGCCGCGCTCCACCGTCAGCGACACCGCGTCCAGCGCCCGTACGCCTCCGGGGTAGGTCTTGCTCACCCGGTCCAGTTCGATCGCCGGGTTCACTTGCGGCCCCGCAGGTTGCGCACGACGAGGGTGCCACCGCACAGCACGGTGACCGCGCCGCAGGCCAGGTGCACCCAGGTGTTCGCGTCGCCGAAGGAGGCGGCCATGTTGGCGACCGCGCTCAGCACCACGAGGGTCCACAGCAGGGCGCGGGCCACGTCGCCGCGGGTGACGGTGGCCGAGGGCGTGGTGTCGGCGCTGGTCAGGCGGTAGGGGTCGGTGTTCGGCACGGGGTTCCTCCCATAGGTCGGCCGTCGTCACCGACGCTAGGGACCGGCGGGCCCGGGGCCGATCCCGCAGTCCGCCCGGTCGGAGGTACAGCAGGCTGTACCTCCCGGCCCCGGAGCTGTCGGCGAACGGGCCTGCGGCATAAGGTCCTTCGCGACGAAGGGAGGGCGCATGGCCGTCCAGCGGGAGAGCGCGCACGCCGGGCTCGGGCACACCCTGGTACGGACCCTGGGCGCCGCCGGGTCCGCGATCGCGCAGCTCGTCTCCGGGCTCGGGACCGCCTTCCTCGCGCTGCTCCTGCTGCTGTGGCTGGCGGTCACGGCCGTGAGCGGTGTGGCCGGCGTCGGCCTGCTCATGGCGCCCGCGGTGCTGCACGCCCTGCACGCCCTGGCCGGGCGGGAGCGCGGGCGGCTGGCCCGCTGGGGCCCGGAGGTCCTCGCGCCGGACCCGCCGCCCACCCGCCTCGGCCCCGCTTTGACCGACCCCACCACGCGGCGCGAGCTGCGCTGGCTGCTCCGACACGCCACGCTGGGCCTGCCGTTGGGGCTGCTCGGCGTCCTCCTCCCGATCTCCGCCGTACGCGACACCCTGTTCCCGCTGTACTGGAAGGTGGCGCCCAAGGACACCACCGCCACCTCCATCGGGATCGGTACCGCGCACTCGTGGGCGGACGCGCTCGCCGTGGCGCTGCTGGGTGTCGGCTGGATCGTGATCCTCCTCGGGCTCGGCCCCGGCATGGCCCGGCTGCAGGCCCGCCCGGGACGCGCGCTGCTCGTGGCCCCGCCGGGGACGGACCTCTCACTGCGGGTCGCCGAACTCACCGCCACCCGGGCCGCCGCGCTCGACGCCCACGCCACCGAACTGCGCCGCATCGAGCGGTCGTTGCACGACGGAACGCAGAACCGGATCGTCTCCGTCACCGTGCTGCTCGGCGCGGCCCGCCGGATGGTCGCCCGCGACCCGGCCGGCGCCGACGAACTCCTCGAACGCGCCCAGTCGGCCGCCGAACAGGCCCTCGCCGAACTGCGCACGGTCTCCCGGAGCATCCTGCCGCCGGTACTGGCCGACCGGGGGCTGGAGGGCGCCCTTGCGGGTCTGGCCGCCAACTGCGCGGTGCCGTGCCGGATCGACGTGGAGGTGCCCGCGCGGTGCGCCGCCTCCGTCGAGGCCACCGCCTACTTCGTCGTCGCCGAGGCGTTGACCAACATCGCCAAGCACAGCGGCGCCCGGCACGCCACGGTCACCGCGCGCGGGCGCGGCGGACGCCTGCTGCTGTGCGTCGAGGACGACGGCCGCGGCGGCGCCGACGAGGCCGCCGGCTCCGGACTCACCGGCATCCGCCGCCGCGTCGCCGCCCACGACGGCACCCTCTCCCTGGCCAGCCCACCCGGCGGCCCGACAACCCTGAAGGTGGAGCTGCCATGCGGATCGTGATGGCCGAGGACGACCCGCTGCTGCGCGAGGGCCTCGCCCTGCTGCTGCGCGCCGAGGGGCTGGACGTCGTCGCCACCGCGGGTACGGCCGAGCAGGCGCTGGCCGCGATCGACGAGCACGAGCCGGACGTGGCGATCCTCGACGTGCGGATGCCGCCGACCCACACCGACGAGGGGATCGTCGCGGCGGTCGAGGCCCGGCGCCGACGGCCCGACCTCGCCGTCCTGGTGCTGTCCGCGTACGTCGAGCAGAGCTTCGCCACCGAGCTGCTCGGTGGGGGCGTCGGCGGGCTCGGCTATCTGCTCAAGGAACGGGTCGGACGGGTCGAGGAGTTCCTGGACGCGCTGCACCGGGTGGCGGGCGGCGGCACCGCCATCGACCCCGAGGTGGTCGCGCAGCTGTTCACCCGCTCCCGGCAGGACAGCCGCCTGGAGCGACTCAGTCCGCGCGAGCGGGAGGTGCTGGCCCTGATGGCCGAGGGCCTCGGCAACAGTGCCGTCGCCGAGCGCCTCGTCGTCACCGAGGGCGCCGTCCACAAGCACATCCGCAGCATCTTCGCCAAGCTCGACCTGGCACCGACGGACCGGGTGGACCGGCGGGTCGCGGCGGTCCTGCACTATCTGGAGGACCTGCGCGGGCACTGACCCCCCCGACCGCCGTCAGCTCAGCGCGTCCGTCTGGACGTCCTTGCGGGACACGGCGAGGTACGTGACCAGGATCAGGATGGCCGCCGTCCAGGCGAGGGTGACCGGGCCCAGGCCCCAGTCCAGGCCGCCGCGGCCGTGGTTGAGCGCCATCCAGTCGGCCACCGAGGCGCCGAGGGGGCGGGTGATGACGTAGGCGGACCAGAAGGCGGTCACGGCGTTCAGGTTGCCGCGCCAGTGGGCGAGGGCCGGGACGGCGATCGCGGCGGCGTACAGGACGGCGGAGCCGAGGTAGCCGAGGCCGATGGTGGCGGACAGGTCGCCGGCCGCGGTGCCGAGGGCGAAGGTGGCGAGGACCGCGGCCCAGTAGTAGACCTCACGGCGGCGGGTGTGGATGCTGTGGATGGACAGCGTCCGCTCGCTGCCGTACCAGAGGGCGAACACCGTGGCGAGCGCCACCATGAAGAACGGGGTGGACAGCAGGTACGGCACCCCGAGCCCGACGTGCAGGATGTCCGCGGCCATAGTGCCGAAGACGCTGACCATCACGATCGCGGTCCAGTAGATCCCGGCCACGTACCGGCGCACCGCGAACTGCACGGCCAGCGCCGCCACGAACGCCACGCCGCCGATGCCGACCGCCGGGATCGGGCCGAGGAGATGGGCGAGCCAGTCCGAGGCCGTCTCGCCCATGCCGGTGGTCAGCACCTTGATGACCCAGAACCAGACGGTCACCTCCGGCACCTTGCTCATCGTGTGCCGTACGGTTCCGCGGGGCCGGTGGGGGGCGAGGCGATCTGTGCTCATGCGGGGCACCATGGCACGCGCGCGCCCGAGTGCCACAGACCTCTTTGCCATTGTTTTGGCGCTTCTGGAGGTTGTGTTGCCCAAGGGGCGCCCGAGCCTGAACACAACCTGAACGCGTCGGCCGTTCGCCTGCCCGAAGTGCGTGGACAGTGGTAAGGACGGCGCTACTTCAGGCCGATGGCCGCGCAGTCCGCCGCGTACTTCGCCGTGCAGATGTCCTTGACGGTGTAGACGCCGTCCTTGATCACGGTGTCCTTGATGTTGGTCTTCGTGAGGGCGACCACCGGCACCAGCATCGCCGGGATCTTCTTCTGCGAGGGGCTGTCGATCGTGTCCTGGGTGAGCGCGTCGAACGCGATGTCCCGCCCCTGCACCTTGTACACGGCCATCTCCGCCGCGCCCGTCGCCTCCAGCAGGAAGGACTTGTAGACCGTCATGGTCTGCTCACCGGCGACGATCCGCTGCACCGCGTCCAGGTTGGCGTCCTGCCCGGTCACCGGCGGCAACGTGGTGGCGCCCGCCTGCTTCAGCGCGTCGATGACGGCGCCCGCCATTCCGTCGTTGGCCGAGTAGACCGCGGCGATGTTCTTCAGGCCGATCGACTGGATCGCCTTCTCCATGTTGGCCTTGGCGATCTTCGGCAGCCACTGCGGGGTGTCGTAGGACTTGGCGATGACCACCCGGCCCTTGAGCTCGCCCATCGCGCCGTCCTTGAACAGCGCCGTGTTGGGGTCGGCCGGCGAGCCGTTCATCATGACGATCTTGCTGGTGGCGGCCTTGTCCCCGAGCGCGTCGGTGATCGCCCGTGCCTGCACCTCGCCGACGAGTTCGTTGTCGTGACTGACGTACGCGTCGATCGGGCCCTGGGCGAGCCGGTCGTAGGCGATGACGGGTATCCGGGCATCCTTGGCCTTCTGCACGGACGGCGCGATCGCTTTGGCGTCCACGGCGTCGACGAGGATCACGTCCACCTTGTCGGCGACCAGTTGCGCGAACTGCCGGCTCTGCCTGGCCGCGCTCGCCTCGGCGTTGGCGTACACGACCTTCCCCTTGCCGCTGGTGAGGGAGGCGACCTGCTGCTTGATGATCGGGTAGTCGAACCGTTCGAAGCGGGCCGTGTCCTTGTCGGGCAGCAGCAGTCCCACCCTGATGTCGTCGCGCTTGTTCGGCGCCGGGGCGCCGCTGTCGCCGGTGACCCCGTTGACGACACCGCACCCGCCGAGCAGCAGCGCGCAGACGGCGGCGAGGGGGAGGGTGCGGCGAAGTGCGGTCGATCTGTGGGGGGTTCGTACGTTCACGTGCGAGGTGCCTTCCGGGCGAGGGGGGACGGGCCACGGTGACTGAGAAGCCAAACGGCGCTGTGAAGGCGGGGTCAAGACATCTGGATGTCTTTTCGCAAACGCCCACCGAGTTTTCGCGCACGCTCACGGAATCTCCGCGCCCGCTTATGACTGAAGGCGGCAGCCGGTCGGTCGGGCGGCGTTGGTCAGGCAACCGTAAAGAACCTTGACAGCCGAATGGTCTAGTCCAACTATGGGTCGCCATGAGACGACCTCGCGCGCTGCGTGCGCTGCTGTCCTGCATCTCGGTGACCGGCCTGGCGGCCGGTCTCGTCGCGCTCGGGGGTGGTGGGGCCCTCGCCGCCGAGCAGACCCCCGCCCATCCCGAACGGCCCCTGCCCGCCCAGGTCTCGGCCCCCTACTTCGAGGCCTGGACCGGCGACAGCCCGGCAGCCCTCGCGGCCGCGTCCGGCAACAAGTACCTGACCATGGCCTTCCTCCAGACCGACAAGCCCGGTTCCTGCAACGCCTACTGGAACGGCGACACCACCCAGCCGATCGCCAAATCCACCTTCGGCGCGGACATCGCGGCCATCCAGGCGCGCGGCGGCAACGTCATCCCGTCCTTCGGCGGTTACGGAGCCGACACCACCGGCACCGAACTCGCCGACAGCTGCACCGACGTCGACGCGATCGCGAAGGTCTACGAGAGCCTGGTGACGACGTACGGCGTCACCCGCATCGACCTCGACGTCGAGGCCGACTCCATCACCAACGCGGCCGGGATCGACCGCCGCAACAAGGCCATCGCCGAGGTGCACCGCTGGGCGGCGCACACCGGACGGCACGTCCAGTTCTCGTACACGCTCCCCACGACGAACACCGGGCTCGCGCCCAGCGGGGTCGCGGTGCTGCAGAACGCCGTGGACAACCACGCGCGTGTGGACGTCGTGAACATCATGACCTTCGACTACTGGGACGGCGCCACCCACGACATGGCCGCCGACACGGTGACGGCCGCCACGGGCCTGCACACCCAGCTCACCGCCCTGTACCCGCAGGCGGACCCGGCCAGGCTGTGGCACCGCATCGGCGTCACCGAGATGCCCGGCATCGACGACTACGGCCCGCAGGAGACGTTCACCACGGCGGACGCCGTGAAGGTGGAGCGCTGGGCCGAGGCGCGCGGGATCAACACCCTCTCCTTCTGGGCCCTGCAGCGCGACAACGGCGGCTGCGTGGGGACGAAGGGCGCCAACTCCTGCTCCGGGATCGCCCAGGACACCTGGGCCTTCAGCCACACCTTCGAACGGTTCACGCGGGGCTGAAGGGTTTGTGTGGGGCTCCGGGGTTCCGGTGCGGCCGAAAGGTTTCCAAGGGACCCAAGACGGGCATGATCGGTCACTTCAGCGCCGAATCCGTGCAGGAGTCCCACACAGACTCCATACAGTCTGTCGAAACCCCCGTTAGCGTTGCAGGCCGTTCGATCCCTCGTGCGAATGGTCAGGTAGACAGCGGATGGACTACTGCTCCTCGTGCCGCCGGCACCTCAACGGCGCCCTGGTGTGCCCCGGTTGCGGTGCATACGCCCCGGACATCGCACCGGTGACGACGACCGGCGGCGCGCACCGCGCCCCGGAGCCCACAGTGACGTGGCCCGACGTACCGGAACCGCGGCCCCACGGCACGACGGGAACCGCCCCGTCCGACACCTTCGAGGACGTCGAAGACGTCGAGGGCGCTCGGGACGTGGAGGACGCGCCGCCCGCGTCGGAGGGCCGGGCGGCACGTCGTCGCCAGCGGGAGCGGTGGAAGAAGAACCAGCGCCGCGCGGTGGTCGCGACCGCCGTCGCGCTCGTCGGCGGCGGACTGACCGTCGCCTCGATGGACCGCGGCTCGAGCCACACCGACCAGGCGTCGGCGGGTCCCGACCTGACGAGCATGGGCACCGAGGGCCGGCCGGCGAAGGAGCCGAGCATTCCCCCGTCGAGCGCGACCCCCACCGCGCAGCACACCTCGCACACGGACGCCGGCACGTCCGCCACGCCCGGCGGCCGGCACCGGCGCACCGCGGCGACCGCGCCCGGCACCGACTCGGCGCACACCCAGCCGTACTCCGCCTCGACCTCGCACACCACGACGACGGCGACGCGCCCGAACACGCCGTCCGTCACCACGAACACGACGACGACCACGTCGACCGGCACCGGCACGAGCGCCGGCACGTCGACGAACCGGACGCCGTCGTCCACCTCGACGTCCGCGTCCACGTCGACGTCGTCGTCCGGCGGTTCCACCTCGTCCTCGGGCACGTCCTCCCAGACGAGCGGTAGCACCTCCACGGCCTCGACCTCGCCGTCGGGCCTGTGCGTGCTCGGCCTGCTCTGCGTGAGCTGAGACCGTACAGGGTCAGCGCGCGTGCCGCTCCTGGACGGCGGTGAGCGCGCGGACGACGAAGACGCCGGCCACGGCCGCGCCCACGGTGGCGGCGTCGGAGACGAGGAGTGCCCAGTAATCCGTGTAGGCACGGGCGATGACCTGGTCGGTGGAGGCGCCGGACAGCAGGCCGACGCCGCTGAGCAGCCCGACCAGCCACAGTGCCCACCACACGTTCACGCAGCGCGGCAGCCGCTCGCCCGGGGCGCTGTCCCGGTGGACCTCCGCGACGATGCCGCGCGGAAACCAAAGGTTGACGACGGGGACCACCCACCCCAGATAGACCCACAACCCGGCGTAACGCGGCGGCCGCCCGGACAGCTCACGGGCGTTGGCCCGCGCGCGCCCCAGCCATCCCACGAACGCCACCGCGCAGACCACCACGGCGATCCCGCCGGCCGAGACGACCAGGTGGTACTGGTCCTCCAACGAGGTCAACGGCCGGTGCACACCGCCCCCTTGGTCCGGCGCCCCGGACGCCGGCTCCCCGGCCACGGCCAGCCGCACCTCCCAGACGGCACGCACCGCCCAGACGAAACCAGCCAGAACGAGGCTCCCCACGGCGAACCGTGCGGCCCCGCCGAGCGGGAGGAGGGCGGGGGCGGACAGGGGGGCGGGGGGTGTTATCGCGTCACTCACCGGGGCATCCTCGCGGACGGCGAGGGCCTTCGGCCAGGGGGACAGGCGGTGGGGGCGAAGGGAAGGGAACCCTTCACCTCCCCTTCACGCGCCGCACTTCACGATCCGGCCGCCCATCGGCTCTCCCCGTCCCACCTCACGTTCCCCTCCCCGCGCGGTGCGGCCCCAGTTCCCGCAGCACGTCGGCGAGTTGGCCGGCATCGAGCGCGGCGCCCGGCAGCGGGGCCGGGGCCGGGCGCAGACCGTCGAGGAGGAGGGCGACGGGGCGGCGCCAGGCGTCAGGGGCGGTCACGGCCGTCAGGGCCGGTACGGCGCGGCCGAGCGCGGCGAGGGCGAACAGGACGTCCTCCGTACCGACATCGGCACGGACCGTGCCCTCCGCCCGGCCGCGCTCCAGCAGAAGCTCCAGCGTCTCCCGGTTGTGCGCGTGCACCGCGTCCAGGGCCTGGACGCCCTGGACGCGGGTGGTCATCAGGTCGTTGGTACCGCGGTCGGCAGCCAAGGTGGTGAAGACAGCCCGGAGGTAGCCGGTGAGCCCGGTCCAGGCGTCGGGGGCGTTCCTGGCCCGTTCCCCCGCGGCCGTGGTCTGCCCCAACTGGTCGCGGAAGACGGCGTCGACGAGGGCGGCGCGGCTCGGAAAGTGCCGGTAGAGGGTCGCGTTGCCCACGCCAGCCCGGCGCGCGATCACGTCCAGCGGCGCGTCCAGTCCCTGCTCGGCGAACACCTCGTGGGCCGCGTCCACCAGCTGATCCCGATTACGGCGTGCGTCACGCCGCAGTGGTGCCGGACCGTCGGTCATCGTCGTCGTCCTCTCCGGAAACGGGGAGCACTCCCCGGTACTGCTGCTATCGTCGCGTGGCCGATGCGAAAGCCGTGGAACGGCTGCTGCACCTCGCCAAGACCGACCGCGAACGTCGTAAGGCGAGGGGCTGGTGGAACCAGTACCCGGAGCTGCGGTCACTCGTGGAGTACGTGGCGCTGGAGGACATCGCCACCGGTGTCCGTACCTGGCAGGGAGCCTTCGTGCCGGGGCTTTTGCAGACGCCGGACTATGCCCGGGCCCTGGCGGTGGGCAACGCGGACTGGGAGGACCCGGACGAGATCGAGCGGTTCGTCGAGGCGAAGGTCGCACGGCAGGCCCGGCTCACGGACGACCGCCCGATCAGCCTGTGGGCCGTCGTGGGCGAGGGGGCGTTGCGCCAACTCGTGGGCGGGCGCGAGGTGATGCGCGCGCAGCTCGCCCATCTCGTGGAGGCCGCACGGCTTCCCGTGAGGGTGCAAGTGGTCCCGTTCCTCGCCGGCTCCCACCCGGGCATGACCAGTGCCTTCAGCGTGGTCTCGTTCGGCGAACCCGGTGCGATGGACGTGGTCTACATGGACACGGCCTCGTCTGCGCTGTGGCTGGAGAGCGAGGCGGATGCCGCCCGTCACAACGCCAGGTTCGAGCGGATCGCCCGCAGTGGGCTCGCTCTTCGGGACTCCGTCACCGTGATCGAACGTATCCGCGAGGAGCTGTGAGCCGTGCCGCACCACGAGTTCATCAAGTCCAGCCACAGCAGTGGGAACGGTGAGTGCGTCGAAATAGCCCGCAACATCCCCGGCACCGTCGCCGTGCGGGACTCCAAGGACTCCGGCGGTCCGATACTCCGGTTCGCGGCGGCCGCCTGGCGCGCGTTCCAGGTCGGGATGCCGGCAACGCCGCTCGACGGCCCCGGCGCGCCCTAAGGATGCAACGCCGTCCGCCCCGCGAAGGACTCGCAGGGCGGACGGCGGCGTTGCCCCGGTGGGCTAGTTGGTGAAGTACAGGTACTTCCAGTCGCTCAGCGTCGTCGAGTTCACCGTGTCGCCCGAGGTGCCGTTGACGTAGGCCGCGCGGACGCGGGCCTTGATGCCGGACTGGCCCGGGGCGCCCATGTTGACGGACGACTTGCCGTTGGTGCCGAGGGCGAAGTACTGCGGGCTGTCCTGGCTCGGGTACCACTTGCCCTGGTAGAGGATCTCCAGCTCCAGGCGCTGCTTGCGGCCCGGGTAGTACGTCATCGTCGTGGTGACGATCGGCGCCGTCTTCTTGTGGAACCAGTAGTAGGTCTGCGAGCCGATCGCGGCCTTCTTGTAGTTCTTGGTGACGGCCGTGGAGACGCGGACCTGGGCGTAGCCGGTCGACTTGACCGTCCTCGGCGCGTACCGGGCGTCGCCCCTGAAGACCGCCGTGACCGCGGTGTCGCGGGTCATGCTGATCGTGGCGGTGAAGTTGCCGCTGGAGTTGACCTTGCCGGAGGCGACCAGCTTGTTCGGCTTGTCGGTGCCGAAGGGGTCGGCCCAGATCTCCACCGTGCGGTTCTTGTACGTCGTCCCGAGGTGCGCGGTGAACTTCGCGCCGGCGCCGTACGCGTACAGCTTGGCGTTGTTGTTCAGGCTGAGCGCGGTCCCCGTGCGGGAGACGGCGACCTTGTCGGACGCGCTCACGGCGGAGTGCGTGGCGTCACCGGCGTAGGACACCTGGTAGGTGACCGTGCCGCCGGCCTGCGGGGTGTCCGTGAAGGAGTACGTGCCGCCCGGCCTGACCGTGACGGCGGGCAGCGCCTTGCCGTTCGGGGACTCGAGGTCGGTGCGGGTGACCTGCAGCTTCACCCCGGTCGGCAGCGTCTCGGACGCCGAGACGCGGCCGGTGACCGTCAGCTTCTTGGCACGGGGCGCGCTGGTGGGGGCGTTGACGGTGAGGGTCGGGTTGTTCAGGGTCGGGCCGGTGAGGGCCCTGAGGGTGTAACCGGTACCGTCCGCACCCGTGCCGACCAGCGCGAAGACCCGGGAGAGGTCCGGAGCCCAGCGCAGGGCGGTGGCGGAGGACGTCCCCAGGTCGTAGCTGTGCAGCGGACTCGTGGAGTCCGGCCGGTACGTCAGGACCTGGTTGCCCGAGGCCTGGGCGACGATGCCGTTCGACGCGATGTCGGCCGACTGCCCCGTCGGGTAGGAGCCGGCCGCGGTGAACTTGCCGTCCGCGTAGGCGTCCCGGTCCTTGCCGTTGACCAGCACCTGCTTGCCGCCGGGTACCAGATCGATGTCCCCGATGCCGCTGTTCAGGGTGTAGTCGCCCTGGTACCAGGAAACCAGCTTCGGGGTGCCGCCGGAGACGTCAACGACGGCCATCGAGTCGGAGGAGATGCCGGTCTCGCCCACGGCGAGGATGCCGGGCTGGCTGTCGTCGGTGTCCAGCAGGCCCTGGCCCCAGATCCCGGGTCCGGTGCCGTCGGTCGGGAACTGCTTGAGCGTCACCGGGTCGGTGCCGCTCGCCGGGTCCACGGACGGGTCGACCGAACCGAGGTTGCCGTCCCACTGGTCGCCGTAGGTGAACCACACCTTGCCGCCGCTGACGGCGACGTGGCGCGGGCCGGTGTTGGTGGCGACGGTGTAGCGGTGCTTGATGTCGAGGGTGGCCGCGTCCAGGGCCACGATCTCGTGGGTGCCGGGCAGGGCCGCGTACAGGGTGCTGCCGTCGTCGGACACCGCCAGGTCGGTGACGCCGGGGAACCCGCTCGCGGAGTCGACGGCCGTACCGGAGTAGTCGGCCGCGGTGACCGTGCCGGCCGAGCCGTCGCCGACGAACACCCGCTTCAGGGCACCGTCGGCGACGATGCCGCCGGGCGCCGTGACATGGGCCGGGGCCGCCGAGGCGGTGCCGGCCGCGACGACGCTCAGCGCCGCCGAGGAGAACAGGACAGCAAGCGCTGTCGCGGTGGAGATGCTGCGCCTACGCACAGTCGTGTGACCCCCAGAGGAAAACCCGGTGCACGACCGGGCAGACGAGTGCGCCGCGCAACACCCGGTCTTGACGCACGGGGCGCGGCTGCCTGCGCAGCCTATGTCATGGATGTGACAGTTGAGGAGGGAGTTTCACCTGCGCGGGGATTCCGTGACGGTGTCGAGCACCGTGACCCGACGGAAGTTGCACCCGGCGGGTGTCGGATCGCCGGGCTCAGCGTCCAAGGCGAGCGCGGAGCCGGACACGGACCCCGTCCGCTGGGCCGCGTGGGTCTTCAGGGCGACGCTCACCAGGCCGAGCAGCAGGTCCACGTCGGCGTCGCAGTCGAGGTGCACCGTGACCCAGCGGGAGCCGGGGACCATGCGGATGGCGGTCGACTCGGCGAAGTCGTAGTGCAGGCGCTGGATGGCCCGGGCGGTCAGCTGCAGGTCCACGTCACGCTCGGAGTGGAAGTGGACGATCTCGTGGTGGGCGGAGCGCAGCGCCCGGCCCGTCCCGCAGTCGGCCGGACACGGGCTGAGGTCGGGCCACGTCTCGAGCTGCCGCATGGCTTTCTGCGCCGGTGTCATGGGCCCATCGTGCTGCGCTCACCGCGCGGCCACCAGGGATTGCGCGATCCGTAACCCATGGGTGACGAAACCGAGCGGACGACTTTCCGGGCGTTTGGGTCGATAATCGGGTCATGAGTACGGCGACGTTTGTACTGGCGGCCACGTCGGTCAATGTGGGCCACGTGGTCGGCGCCTTCATCGGCGGTCTGGTCATCGCCGGTGCCCTGATCTGGGCCTTCTGGTTCGGTATGCGGGTGCGCGACCGCGAGCTGCCGCGGCCGCTGCCGGACGAGCAGCCGCACCTTCCCGAAGGCGGTGCCGTCCATGAGGCGAGCGAGGTGCGTGAACCGGACGAAGTGCCCATGGACGGCGGACGACGTCTGATGCCGCACGAGCTGCACCAGGCGGCCAGCAGGACGGGGAAGGACCAGCGACGCCGCCGCTGGATGCCCGGCTCCAGCGGCTCCTTCGGCAGCGGCGGCCTGGGCTGACGCGCGGTGGGCGTGGGGAAGGCTGCGTCTGGGCCGACGCGGGCTGCTTGGCCGACCGGGTCGGGCCTTCACGGCCGGCTCCGGCCGTCCCCGGGCGGGGCTCGTACCTTCCCGGGCCGGCTCGGGCCGTCTCGAAGCCGCTCAGGTCCGCCAGAATCCGCTCGGGTCCTCCAGAAGCCGGTTCAGGCCATCCAGAAGAAGACCGCGGTCATCCGCTTGTCCTCCAGGGTGCTGCCTGCGTAACCGGTCGCGCTGTGCACCAGGTTGGCGTTGTACAGGAGCAGCCGGTTGTACTTGTGCGGGACGCGGACGTCCTCCTCGAAGTGGTCGCCCGGCACGAACCGGGTGCCGAGCGCCTCGACGAGGTTGTTGTGCGGGGCCTGCACGATGTTGCCGCCGAGCCGGCCGCCGGGCAGCGACTGGCGGTAGAAGGCGGTGCCGCAGTCCTTGCCGACGCCGGGGTTGAGGTACAGCACGGCCGCGTACCGGCACAGCGCCCGTGAGTCGGTGTGCGGACGCGGCTGGCTCTCGCCCTCGCCGACGACCTGGACGCAGTTGTGGTTGAGCGTGCCGCCGCCGGGCGCCTGCTGCACCCACAGCTCCTTCGCCCCGGTCGCCTTCTTCACCAGGCGTTCCACGCGGGCGAGTTCGTCCGGCTCGAGCCCCGGCATGGTGCGCAGGCCCGGCCAGGTCTCCGAGGTGTAGGGGTAGCCCTTGACCCAGTCGTCCTTCGCCAGACAGCGGGCCCGTACGGCGTCCGCGTCCGGCAGGACGTCGTCGAAGACCCAGTAGTCACGGCCCTTGGTGGGCTTGCGGTACGGCAGGACGGGCAGGGTGGGGATCCTGGGCGGGGGCTGTGGGGGCATGGGGCGAATCTAGGTCGAGGGTTCGTCTCGACTCTCCCGCGAAGTGGTCAACATTCCGTCAACCGTGGGGTGTTGGGCCCAGTGCCGACGGGCGTACGAGAGTCGACGTCTGCTGTCGCCGCCTCTTCGGCTGCGACGAGGACCAGGTCCGTCGGGAGGCCGCCCTGCGGCAGGCCGCGGAGGGATCTGGGCATCAGGTCGCCGCGGCTCATCCCCACTCTCGACGGCGCCCACGTCTGCCGCCTCGCCGGAGCGCCGGCGGGCTCCTGGGTGAAGCTGTACGAGTGGGTCGAGGGTGCCGCGGCGGACGCCTCCGACCCGGCGATCCTCGACTGGTTCGGGCGGACCGTGGCGCTGCTGCACCGGGCGGGGGAGGGCGCACGCGAGACACCGGACCCCTGGTACGAACGGTGCCCGCGGGACGCCGACTGGAAAGAGCTGCACAGGAAGGTCGGCGGGGCCGGTCTGCCGTGGGCGGACGCGCTCGCCCGGTTCGTCGAGACCTCGGCCGCGGAGCTGGCGCGCTGGGTGAGCCCGACCGACTCGGACGACCTGGTGACGTCCCGCCTCGATCTGCAGCCCCAGAACGTCCTGGTCGACGACGCCGGGCCCGTCTCGGCTCTTCGCCACCGAACCCAACTACGTGTACGTACAGGCCGAATGCGCCGCCGACCCCGAAGTGACCGCCGAACAGCGGGCGTTCGGGAGCGAGCAGGTCGTCGCCCGCCTCACCCCCGTGCCGGATCCGGCTGCCGTCATCTGCCTGACCACCGCGCTGCGGGGCGTGCGGTGACCGGCCGGTGCGAGGATCCGTCCGGTTATGCGACGGGTTGCCTCCTCGTCGGCACCGCCACCCGACGAGACTTTACCAATCCAAAAGGTTTCGGCCGCTTACCTCTGCGTACTTCTGTGCGTCCGACCGCCGTTGATCGGCGGACCCCCGACCGGGCAGGAGGCACGGTGCGCTTTTCGCGGAACGCGACGGGAACTCTCTTCGTGGGCGGTGCCCTCAGTATCACTCTCGTCGCACTCGCCTATCCCGCGATGCTCGGAGTGAACACCGTGTCCAGCTCAGGGACGAGAGTGATCGCACAGACCCAGTGGGGACCGCTGACCGAGTCGGACCGGGACTTCGTGGTCAAGGTGCGCGCGGCCGGGCTGTGGGAGTACCCGGTGGGTCAACTCGGCCTGCAGAAGGGGCAGAGCCAGGCGGTCAAGATCGCGAGCAAGCACCTGATCGACGGGCACGCCGCGCTGGACGCCAGTTGCCGCAAGATCAGCACGATGCTCAACATCACCATCCCCAACATCGCCAGCCCCCAGCAGGAGGGCTTCGTCAACACCCTCAGGGGGGACAGCGGCAAGCAGTTCGACGTCGACTTCGCCAACATCCTGCGGGTGACGCACGGTTCGATCTTCAACACGATCGCGAAGGTCCGCTCGACGACGAAGAACACCGTGGTGCGGACCCTGGCGGACCAGGCAAACGCCACGGTGCTCGACCACATCACGGTCATGGAGCAGACCGGGTTGGTCAACTTCGACCAGGTCCTCTTCCAGGAGACGACCCCGCCGAAGCTGCCCGCCACGGACCTGACCCCGCCGCCCCCGGCCCCGGGCCAGCCCGAGGTCGTGCTCACCCCGCCGGTGGACACCACCACCCAGCCGCCGCTGCTGCCCGGCGAGTCCTCGCCCGGCACGGGCGGCGCGGGCGCCAACCCGAGCCCGACGGTGCGCTGACACAGCAAGGACGAGCAAGGACGGTGCCGTCGACGGGTCAGCTCCCGTCGGCGGCACAGTGCTTGAGCAGGAGGCGTACGTCCTCGTCGACCACCCGGTAGCGCACGATCCGCCCCTCCTTCTCCCCGGCGACCACCCCGGCCGCCCGCAGCAGTCGCAAGGCCTGTGAGACGGCGGGGTCGTTCATGCCGGTCGCGATCGCCAGGTCGGAGACGGCCAGCGGGCCGGTGCGGTGCAGGGCGATCAGCAGGGCGAGCCGTTTCGGGTCGGCGAGCAGCGAGAAGCGGTCGGCCCAAGCACGTACATGGGCCTCGTCACCGATGGCGGCGATGGCGTCGCACACCCGGTGGCCGTCGATGGTGCGGCGGTCCGCGCGGTCGGCCGGGACGAGATGCATGCGCACATCCTCGCAGGCACCTCTGTGATCTTCGATACCTGCACAGGTATGCAGCTATGCAGGAGGGGCCCGATCCCCCTACGGTGGGCGGGCCGTGGTGTTCGGGAAGTCGGTGCGATGCCGACGCGGCCCTCGCCACTGTGATCGGGAAGTCACCGGTCCACGTCCCGCAAGGGGCAGCCACTGGCCGTTTCACCGCGGCCGGGAAGGCGGACCGGCGACGCGCGACCCGTCAGCCAGGAGACCGGCCACGGCATCTCACGAAGTGATCCACGAGGTGCTGGAGCGTGAACATGACCGACGCTGCTTCTTTCCGCTGGCGGCGCGAGGACACCGTCAAGACCGCTGGGCTGGTGGCGGTGATCGCCGCCCTCCATGTCGCCGCCTTCGGGATCCTCTTCCTCCTCGTCGTCCCCGGCCACTACGAGGTCGGCTCCAAGGCCTTCGGCATCGGCCTCGGCATCACCGCCTACACCCTGGGCGTGCGGCACGCCTTCGACGCCGACCACATCGCCGCGATCGACAACACCACCCGCAAGCTGATGGCCGACGGCAAACGGCCGGTGTCGGTGGGCTTCTGGTTCGCACTGGGCCACTCCAGCGTGGTCGTGCTGCTGGCCGCGATGATCGCGGGCGGCACGGCACTCGCCGGCAAGGTCATGAACGAGAACTCCGCCACCCACAAGGTGCTCGGCGTCCTCGGTACGACGATCTCGGGCACGTTCCTCTACGTCATCGCCGCCCTCAACCTCGTCGCCCTGATGGGCATCCTGAAGGTGTTCAAGGCGATGCGGGCGGGGACGTACGACGAGTCGGAGCTCGAAGGGCACCTGGATTCCCGGGGGTTCATGAACCGGATCCTCGGCCGCCTCACCAAGTCGATCACGAGGCCCGGGCAGATGTACCCCCTGGGCTTCCTCTTCGGGCTCGGCTTCGACACCGCCACCGAGGTCACGCTGATGGTGATGGCCGGGTCCGGCGCGGCGGCGGGCCTGCCCTGGTACGCGATCCTGTGCCTGCCGCTGCTCTTCGCGGCCGGGATGAGCCTGTTCGACACGCTGGACGGCACGTTCATGAACTTCGCCTACCAGTGGGCGTTCTCCAACCCGGTCCGCAAGGTCTTCTACAACCTGACCATCACCGGTCTGTCCATCGCCGTCGCCTTCTTCATCGGCACGATCGAGTTGGTGGGCGTCCTGCACGACAAGTTCGACCTGACGGACTCGGTCACGGGCTGGATCGCCGGCCTCGACCTGGACAACGTCGGCTACGTCATCGTCGGCCTGTTCGTGGTGGTGTGGGCGGCCGCGCTGGCCTACTGGCGGCTGGCGAAGGTCGAGCAGAAGTGGTCGGTACGGGCCGCGGAAAGTCCGTGACTCGGGAGCCCCCCTAAGGTAATATATTGATAAAGCAAATTTGCGGAAGCCAAGTTGATCGAGGGAGGCGTTCGTGTTCGATCTCCGGACAGAGGCAGAGTTGAGGCTGCACTCCGAAAAGACGGCCCGGGAACTCGCGCTGCGGAAGCAGCGGGAGGAGCGGGAGAAGTCGGAGGAGCGGGACGAGGCCGACGCCGACGAGTCGACGGCTACCCCGCAGGACGGTGGCGCTACGGCTTCTCCACCGCCGACAGCCACAGCTTGACGAAACGGTCCACGTCCACGTCCAACGCCACGTCCACCAGGGGCTGTTCGCGAGCACCCTCGTGGATCTCGGACTCGCCGGGGCGGGCGCGGCGGTCGACGATGGTCTGGCCCCGGGTGGGTCCGGGGACGAGGGAGACCTCGACGGGGAGCAGGCTGGTGGTGATGCCGGCCGGGTCGGCGACCGAGCAGACCGCGCCCGCGTCGCCGAGCCCGCCGGCCGGGTCGTCGCTGTCGGGATCGGGCGAGGCCGGGCGGTGGGCGAGGAGTTCACCGGCGAGCCGGGTGCCCGGTTCCGCGCTCGCCCGCAGCCGCCGTACGTCCGCGCCCGGCACGATCACCCGCTGGAAGACGTCGAGGCCGTACATGGTGATCGGCACGCCGGCGGTGAGCAGGACGGCGGCCGCCTCCGGGTCGTGCCAGACGTTGAACTCGGCGACCGGGGTGGCGTTCCCGGTGGCGACCGCGCCGCCCATGAAGACGATCCGCTCGATGTTGCGGACCACCTCCGGGTGCGTCCGCAGCAGCAGCGCGATGTTGGTCAGCGGCGCCGTCGGGACCAGCGTCACCGGACGCGGCGAGGCCAGGATCTCGCGGCGCAGCAGCGTCACCGCGTCCACCTCGGCCGGGGTGCGGGTCGGCGCGGGCAGCCCGAGGTCGCCCATCCCGTCCACACCGTGCACGTGCCGTGCCGTGCGCACCGGCTCGATCAACGGCCGCTCGGCGCCCCGCCCGACGGGGATGTCCGGGCCGCCGGCCTGCTCCAGCACCGTGAGGGTGTTGCGGACCACGCCGTCCACGTCGGTGTTCCCGGCGACACAGGTGATCGCCCGCAGGTCGATCCCCGGGTGCCGCACCGCGAACAGCAGGGCCAGGGCGTCGTCGACGCCGGTGTCGCAGTCGATGATCACCGGAATGGGCTGACCGGTCACGGCGGGCTCCCTCGTCGACGGGCGTCTCTACGACACCGACCTTACGCAGCCGCCCACAGCTCGGCGCCACGAGCGTCCACCCGCTCGCCGATCCGCCGCAACAGCTCCCCGGCCGGCAGCGCACCCGGGCGGCTCCCGTCCCGCAGGCGTGCGGCGGCCAGGTCACCGGCCGCCTCGCGCTCGCCGATCACCGCCTGGTACGGCACGAGGCGGGCGGCGCGGACGCGTGCGCCCAGGCTGCCGTGCTCGGGGCCGGCGAGTTCGGCCCGCAGGCCCTGGGCGAGCGCCCTCTCCAGCAGCGCCCGGGCCTGTGGCCGCTGCTCCTCCGACACGGGCAGCACCACCAGCTGGACGGGCGCGAGCCACGCCGGGAAGGCGCCGCGGTGCTGTTCGACGAGATGCGCGACCACCCGTTCCATGCTGCCGACGACGCTGCGGTGGACCATGACCGGCCGGTGTTTCGCGCCGTCGGCGCCGACGTAGCGCAGGTCGAAGCGCTCGGGCTGGTGGAAGTCGATCTGGACGGTGGAGAGGGTGGACTCACGGCCGGCCGGGTCGGCGATCTGCACGTCGATCTTGGGGCCGTAGAACGCGGCCTCGCCCTCGGCCGCCTCGTGGTCGACGCCGAGGTCCGACAGCACCTCGCGCAGCAGGGCGGTGGCCCGCTTCCACAGGGCGGGATCGGCGACGTACTTGCCGCCCTCGCCGGGCAGGGAGAGGCGGTGGCGGGCCGGCCTGATGCCGAGGTCGGCGTAGGCGCGGGCGATCATCTCCAGGGCGCCGCGCGCCTCCTCGACCGCCTGGTCCAGGGTGCAGAAGATGTGCGCGTCGTTGAGCTGGATGGCGCGCACCCGGGTCAGGCCGCCCAGCACACCGGACGGCTCGGAGCGGTACATGCCGCCCACCTCGGCGATGCGGAGGGGAAGTTCGCGGTAGCTGCGGGCACGGGAGCGGTAGATGAGGGCGTGGTGGGGGCACAGGCTCGGGCGCAGTACGACCTCCTCGCCGCCCAGCCGCATCGGCGGGAACATGTCGTCGCCGTAGTGCGCCCAGTGCCCGGAGATCTCGTACAGCTCCCGCTTGCCGAGGACGGGCGAGTACACGTGCCGGTACCCGGCCGCCCGCTCCAGCCCCCGCACGTACTCCTCCAGCACGTGCCGCACGGTCGCGCCGTCGGGCAGCCAGTACGGCAGCCCGGCGCCCATCAGCGGGTCGGTGTCGAACAGCTCCAGCTCACGGCCGAGTCGCCGGTGGTCGTCCATGGTCCGTCTCCTTGCTCGGGGAGGGACGAGCGACCCACGACGAAGCCCCGGGGCACTCGCCCCGGGGCTTCGGACTCCAGTCCGTCGTTCAGCGCGCCGGGACAGTCTCCGGCGTCGTCGTGGAAAGGGACTGGGCACGCTTCACGGGGCGACGGTAACGCCGCGCGGGCGACTGGCGCGACGGGATTTCCGCTCACCCGTACGGCTCCGCGCGGTGGTGGGCCGAAGGACGTGGTGGTCCCGTGGAGGCGTACCCGATCCTGTACGTCGGTCAGGAGCCCCGATGCCCCGCACCCGCGCGCGTGTCCTCGCCGCCTCCGTCCTCGCCGTGACCACGCTGGTCGGCGCGAGCGCCTGTAGGGCCCTGACGGGCGGGGCGACGGCGCGCGGGCAGGCCGCCTCCTCCGCCGCCGCGCCCCCGCCGGCCGCGCCCGCCGCGCGTCCCCTGACCGCGGCCCAGGCGCAGAACGCGCTCGTCACCCCCGCCGATCTGGGGCCGCCCTGGGCGCCGACGCAGGGGGCGGCGACCTGGCGGGACGGGGTGCTGAAGGCGACCACGGACGCGGCCGACTGCCGACGGCTGCTCGACGCCCTGTACACCGACGACCTGTTCGGCACCCCGGCCCCGGTAAGTGCCGTAGCCGGACTCGACGACTCCCTGGACCAGGCCCAGTTGCGCTACCAGGTGCTCGCGCTGGACGCCGGGGACGTGCGGCGGACGCTGGACTGGATGCGGACACTGCCGCAAACGTGCGGGCGGTTCACGGCGGTGACCCAGCACGGGGCCGTGCAGAGCGTCCAGGTCGTGGACGCGCATCTGCCGGCGGTCGGGGACGCGCGGCAGGGCCTGCGGGTGACGCTGACCGCGCAGACCGCGGACGGCGAGCCGACCGTGCTCACCCTCGACGTCGCCGCGGTGCGGGCCGGCGAGGACACCATCGCCGTCACCGACGGCGGCCTCGGGGACGTCTCGCCGGACGTGACGAAGGCGGCCGTGCAGACGGGCGTGCGGCGGCTGGCCGACGTACGCACGCAGAGCGGGGCGCAGGTCTGACGGTCACCACCCGTCCTACGGGCGTCGCGGTGTCTCCTCCAGGAGTTCCCGCGGGTCGAGCCGGGCGAACAGGTCGAGCGGGTCGAAGTGGTGCCGGAGCCCTCGTCAGTCACGGTCGAACCTCTTCCTCTGCGAGACGATGTCGCGCGCCACCTCGAGCGCGGTGCGGTTCAGCGCGAACGCGCGGGCGCGCAGCCGGGCCAACGCCTCGTCGGAGCCCACGCCGAGCTGCGCCATGATCATGCCGATGGCCTGGTAGACCTCGTCGTGGTCGGTGGCGAGACCGCTCAGCCACGGTTCGTCTCCCCCCGGCTGCCCGTTCTCCGCCTGCCGCGGCAGCGCCATCAGGGCCAGCGTCATGAGGCTCGCGACCAGCAGGGCGGTGCGCACCTCGCGCTGGGTCAGCTCACCAGGGGTGTCCCGGTACAGGTCGAGCGTGCCCACGCAGACGGCGTCGTTGCCCAGCGGCATCGAGTAGACGGCCGACACCCCGGCGGCGGTCGCCTGCTGCGCGAACACCGGCCAGCGGCGCGCGTCCGCGCCCGCGCTCAGGTCGGAGGCGAGCACGGGGGCGCCGATCTCGGCCGCGTACATGCACGGGCCGTCGCCGAGCGTGGCCTGCACCTCCGACAGATGGGCGGCCTGCTCGTCGCTGGCGCTGAGCTGGATGGGCATGCCGTCGCTGCGCAGGGAGACGCTCGCGCCGACCACCGGCAGCAGCTTCACCGCGACCGAGCACAGCCGCGCGGGGACCTCCACGGGTTCGGCGCCCCGGACGCCCTCGGCGATCACGTCGGCGGCCCGGATCCGGTCGTCGCCGCGTTCCTGGCTCGCGTTGGTGCCGCCCAGACGCGGGTCCTCACCCGACTCGTCGCCGGAGAAGCCGTAGCGGTCGTCCCTGGGCCGCACGGCCACCGCCTCCTTCGCTCGCAGCGCGGCCGTCGTCGGCCATGGGCCCCGGCCGCGGGTTCACCCGGAACAGGGACCGTGGCTCGTGGCTGGCCCGCTGGATGCGCCCACCGACTACCCCTCACCCCGGGCCCGAAACGGTCACAGGGGAGGTTGGGCCGGGGCCGGCCCCAGAGTGGTCGTGCCGGGGGCCGTGCGGTGGCCGAGGCCCGTGCGGTAGGCATCCAGGGCCGCCTCCACGCGGCCGGTGCGACGCAGCAGATCGCCCAGCAGGCGGCACAGGTCGGCCAGGTCACCGGCGGCGCCCGCCCGCTCGAGCAGGCTCAGGGCCCGTACGTAGTGCTCCTCGGCGGCGTCCGTGTCGCGGGCGTCCTCGGCGATGATGCCGAGCAGCCGGTGGGCGGCGGCGGAGTGCAGGGCGCCGCGTTCGGAGTGGAGGTCGCTGAGGACGTCGTTCAGGAGGTCCGCGGCCTCCTCGGACCTGCCGCGCCGGTGCAGGACGTCGGCGAGTTCGACGGCGACCTGGCTGCTGTAGAGCGCGGCACGGCCCGCCGCGAGCATCTTCAGCGCCTGCCGCAACTCGTCCTCCGCCCGCTCCAGTTCGCCGTTCTGGGCGCAGACGTATCCGCGCATCCAGTGGCAGCCCGCGAGTTCCGTGCGCAGGTGCAGGGTCCGGTACAGCTCGGCGGCCTTGGCGAGCGAGGCGTCGGCCTCGGCGGTACGGCCCTCGGCTAGCAGGGTGCGGGCGACGGACCGGTGCATCCGCGCGACCAGGGCGGGGTCGCCGGACTGCGGGGCGAGGGCGAGCGCGAACTCGGCGGCCTGGGCGGCGCGGGCGTGCGCGCCCATGTCCATGTAGGGGCCGATGGCGCTGGCGTAGAGCAGGAGCAGGGCGTCGGGGTCGTGCAGGCCGCCCCGGTTGAGTTCGTCGAGGGTGGACTCCAGCAGGTAGACGGCGTAACGGAGTTCACCGGCGAGGTAGTGGGAGACGGCACGGCCGCGCAGCGCGGGGACCCGGGCGGGCAGGGGGGCGTCGGCGAGGACCCGCTCGGTGTGCTCGAAGTACCGCCGGGCGGCGGTGAGTTCACCGGTGTCCAGGGCGCACTCGCCGAGCCCGAGCAGCGCGGCGGCCTGCACGTCGGCCAGTTGGTGCCGCTGCGCCTCGGCGAGCAGGCCGGCGAACAGGTCGGCCGCCTCCTCCGCCTCCCCGCCCGAGAGCATGCGCTGCGCCTCGGTCAGCCTGAGCCGCAGGTCGGTGGCGAGCCGGGCCGGGCGCCCGGTGAGGAGTTCCTCGTACTCCACCCCGAGCCGCTCGGCGATGTGCCGCAGCGCCTCGTCGGAGGGCCGCACCCGGCCGGCCTCCAGGGTGGAGATGTAGGCGGGCGTGTAGGCGGGCTCCGCCAACTGCTTCTGCGTCAGCCCGCGCTCGCCCCGCAACTGCTGCACCCGGCGCCCGATGGTCTCCGGGTCGTCCCGCTCCGACATCCCCAACTCCCCCTGGCCCTCTTGCCGTTCGGCCCCGTCGACCCCTAGGTTAAACCGCGTATTAAACACGCTTAACCGATTGCTGAAACCGAGCTGTTGCGAGGTGGCCATGCACGACCGCACCAGCACCGCCGAACGCTACGCCCGGGGCGTCGCCGCCGCCCTCGTCGCGGTGGCCGCCCTGGTCCTGGCCGCGAACGCGGGCCCCGCGAGAGCGGACAACGCCGACCAGGTCACCCAGGTACAGCAGGCCCGGCACGGGGGTTGACCGCACCCCGGGACCACTTCCCCCCTCCCCTCGACGGCCGCTTTCCGTACGCTTCCTGGATGACCTCTGCCGCGGCCCGCGCCGCCCTCGACCTCACCGCCGGTCTCCCGGTCGCCGACCTGGAGGACTTCTACCGGGACCTGCACCGCCATCCCGAGCTCTCGCTCAGGGAACACCGCACGGCCGGCAAGCTCGCCGACCGGCTCAGGAAGGCCGGTTACGAGGTCGAGGAGGGCGTCGGCGGCACCGGGGTCACCGGTGTCCTGCGGTCCGGCGACGGGCCGACGGTGCTGCTGCGGGCCGACATGGACGCCCTGCCGGTCACCGAGGAGACCGGCCTGCCGTACGCCTCCGAGGTACCCGGGGTGATGCACGCCTGCGGGCACGACCTGCACGTGACCTGGCTGGCCGGGGCGGCCGAGGCGCTGGCCGCGGGGCGCGACGCCTGGTCCGGCACGCTGGTCGTGGTGGGGCAGCCCGCCGAGGAGACCGGGCGGGGCGCGGCCGCGATGCTCGCGGACGGGCTGTACGAGCGGGTCCCGCGCCCGGACGTGCTGCTCGGCCAGCACGCGGCACCGGGTCCGGCGGGCCTGTACCCGCACGTGCCGGGGCTGATCATGTCGGCGACGACGGACGTCGAGATCGTCGTCCACGGGCGCGGTGGGCACGGCTCGCGGCCGGAGACGACCGTCGACCCGGTGGTGACGGCTGCCCACATCGTCACCCGGCTGCAGACGGTCGTCAGCCGGGAGATCGCGCCCCGCGAGTCGGCGGTGCTGACTGTCGGCCGGATCGAGGCGGGCACGGCCCCGAACATCATCCCGGCCACCGCCCGTGTCTGGCTGAACCTGCGGACCCAGTCGGACGCCGTGCGGGAGCGGATGCTCGCCGCGATCCGCCGGATCGCCGAGGGCGAGTGCCGGGCCGCGGGCTGCCCGCGCGAGCCGGAGGTGCTGCTCGGGGAGGCGTTCCCGATGACGGTGAACGACCCGGCCACCGACCACCGCGTCGCCGAGGTGCACCGGGAGGTGTTCGGCGCGTCGACCGTGTTCGACCCGGGCCCGGCGATGGGCAGCGAGGACTTCTCCCGGCTCGCGGAGGGCGAACTGCCGTACTCCTACTGGTTCGTGACCTCCACCTCCGCGGCGACCTGGGACGCGGCGCCCGGCACCGACCTGATGGAGAAGTTCCTCGCCGTCCCCAGCAACCACAGCCCTCTCTTCGCCCCGGACCTCGCGACGGTCCCCCCGGGCGTACGGACGCTGGTGTCGGGGGCGCTCGCGTACTTGACCTGACCGCTGCACCCGCTAATGCGGCAGTGCCTCCCTGAGGGCCGTGTCCAGGTTTCTGGCCAGTTGCTCGTCGCCGGGCGGGTCGTCGCCGAACAGGGGGCCGAGCTGGGCGATGAAGGTCTGGGTGAAGGCGCCGTACAGGGGAGTGCGGGGGCGCTGGACGGCGGCGCGCAGGGCCGGGAGCAAGGTGGGGCGGGCGTACTTCGGGCGTCCTGCCCCGTCGCGGGGCATGCGGTCGGCGCTCTCGCGGGTCGGGGCGGTGGCGGGGGAGCCGGTGGTGCAGCGCAGGGTGTCGTCGGTGTACGCGGAGACGCGGGTGGCGGCGAACCCCGCGTCCAGCAGGCAGCGTTCGCTCTCCTTGCCGGTGAGGAAGGAGATCAGGTCGGCCGCGCCCCGCGCCCGCCGGGACGACTCGGTCACCGCCAGGTTCTGCCCGCCGAGCACCGCCCGCCCGGGCAGCGGGGCCACGCCCAGCTGCTGGTCGGTGAAGGTGCGGAAGAGGGTGACGTAGCCGTAGGGCCAGAAGCGCAGGAACTCCGTGCGGCCGTCCGCGAAGGCGCCGAGCGAACCGGCCTCGTCGGAGTGCACGGCGTCCGGCAGCAGGTACGGTCCCTCGGTGCGGCGGCGCAGTTCGGCGACGCCCTGCGCCAACTGGTCCACGGTGGCGTCGTAGTGGCCGTCGGCGTCGGTGATCGTGAGCCCGGGCACGGCGGTCGCGAAGGCCTCGAAGGCGTTGACGGTACGGCCCTCGTAGTCGGCCAGCTGGGTGGTCCAGCCCTTCTCGTAGCCCTTGGGGCCGAGGTCGCCCACATCACCCATCAGGGTGTCGAGGTTCGTCCAGGACAGCGGGGCGGCGCCGAGGTCGGTCTGCCGGACGCCGGCCCTCTCCAGCCAGTCGCGCCGGTAGTAGAGCAGCCCGACGTCGCTGTTGAACGGGACCGCGTACACCTTGCCGCCCCAACGGGCGGTGCTGGCCACAGACTTGATGACGTCCCCGGCGATCGTCGACTCCGGCAGGGCCCGCACCAGGTGCGCGGCGGCGAACTCGGGCACCCAGGTCACGTCCAGGTTGACGACGTCGTAGGAGGCGCTGCCGGACTGCAGGGCGCCGAGCAGCTGGCTGCGCTGTTCGTCGGCGCTGCCCGGCAGTTCGACGAGCCGGGCGTGGTAGCCGGTCCGTTTCTCCGCCTGCCGCTTGTTCCAGGCCTCGATGAGCTGCTCGCGGATGCCGTTCTTGCCGGTGACGTCCCGGCCGCTGGCGACGACGATCTCGCCGGGCACCTCGACGGAGGCGGGTCTGTCAGCCTCTGGCCCGCCGGTGCAGGCGACGGCGAGGAGGAGCGCGGCGAGCGGTGCCGCGAGCCTGCGCAGGGTCATCAGTCCTCCCCCGTTCCCGTGCGGGCGACCTCGTCCTTCAGGCCGGTGCCCAGGTCGTGGTCGGCGTCCAGGCAGCGGCCGCCGCTCGCCCCGGAGATCCGGGCGTCCGCCTTGCCGGGGTCGCAGCCGCCACCGACCAGCGACACCATGGTCACCGGCACCCTCGCGGCACGGGCCCGGCCGAGGACGTCGGCGATGTTCCGGCCGGTCAGCTTGTCGTTGTCCTCGTCGTCGGTGATGTACACGATCAGCTGGGGCCGGTCGTCGTCCGTCCCCCGGTGCCGCATGTCGTCGAGCGCGGCGAGCAGCGCGGCGTGCGGATCGGCCTGGGCGTCGGCGACCTCGGCGCGGTCGACGGCCCGTTCGGCGTCCTTGCGGTGGTGCCGGCCGAAGGGCAGCAGCGTCGTGTACGGCCGTCCCCCCGCGCTGCCGGACACCGCCCACACCCCGTACTCGTCCTGCGCGCCGAGGCCGCCGAGGGACTGCTTCAGCAGCCCAGGCCCGCCGCTGGGCCCGTCCCACAGGGCGCTCATGGAACCGGAGTTGTCCAGCAGGTACAGCACCCTGCCGGGTCCGTCGGCTGACCGGTAGCGGCTCAGCGTCGCCTCCATCGACTGCTGTCCGGTCGCCCCGGCGAGCGGGGAGGGGCCGGGCAGCACGCCGTCGGCGGGGGCGCCGGTGTCCAGCAGGGCGCGCCGTCCCGTCGGGCCCCGGAATCCGTCCCGGGCGAACACGGCACGTCCGCCCGGGCCGCCGAGCCAGGCGCGGAAACGCTGGGCCGCCTGGTCGCGGGCGGCGCCGTCGCGGTCGGCGTCCTCCCAGCGGACGCGCACGAAGGTGGCCTCGACGCCGGGCACGTCGTCCGGGTACTCGGCGACGCGGGGGCTGCGGGTCGTACGGTCGCAGCCCACACCGGTCCTGAGCAGGAACTCGGGGACGAGGGCGGCGGTGCGGGCGTCGGCGGCGGGGTCGCCGGGCAGCGCGCACAGCAGGTCGGCGGCTGTCTTGGAGGGCGGCCCGGGCTGGGCGACCCGGCGTTCGGCGGCCGCCGTGCCGGCACTGCCGTACAGGCCCATGGTGGCCAGCAGCGCGGCATCCGCGTACTCCGGGTCGGGGCGCCGTACCTGAGCGTCGCTGCTCCGCTGCCGCAGCCGGTCCAGCAGGGCCGACAGCGGCTGTCCGTCACGCTGCGGCGCCGCTGCGGGGGAGAGGTCCGCGGGGACGGCGAGCACGATCGGGGAGTAGGCCAGCGGCCCGTCCTCCTCCAGGTGGGCGACGGTGTCGGTGTCCTGCCCGGCGGTGACGCGGCCGACGTCCGCGGGGGAGGCGGGGATCCAGATGTCCGGCTGCGGGCCGATGTCCCGCTGCGGGTTGGTGTCCTCGTCGCGCGGCTCGTGCCAGGCGTCCGTCTGCCGCCGCAGCGCGTTCACCACGTCGGCGGCGCCCGCGCTGTAGACGGTGATGCCGGTGCGCCGGCAGCCGTCGCCGTCGGCGTTCTGGTCCGAGGTCAGATAGGCGTCGGCCGCGGCGGTGAGGGTGGGCTCGAGGTCCGGGTCGGTCAGGACCCGCAGCTCCAGGGGTGGGGCGCAGGGGGCGGGGGCGGTCCGCAGGGCGGTGAGGCCGTAGGAGCCGAGACCGAGGGTGGCGAGGGCCAGGACGAGCAGGACCCGAGTGAGCACCCGCAGTCCTTGGAACCAGGCGGCGAAGGCCTGCAAACCTGCTCTCGAGGCGCGCCGGAGCGCCTGCCGGCCGCGGCGGACGAGGGACGAGGTCGACGGGGGCGGCGGCGGGGGCGGGGGAGGCGGCCCGGGGTCCCCACGTGCCGACAGCAGGACGTCCTCCCCCGGTTCCGTTCGGCTCAGCGGCTCCCACGGCTCGTCGCGCAACGTCCTCAGCCCGGCGGAGGCCATCCGTACGCGTAAGCGCTCCGCTACCGAACTGAACCGCAACTCCCCGTCCTGCCCCAGCAGTTCGGCCAGCTCGGCGGTGAACGGCGTCGGGGTCCTGTCGTCCCCCGCGTCGATCCGGTTGTTGGCCTGCACGCTCATCAGCAGCAACACCCGCCGCCGGTCCGGGAACTGCTCCCAGATGAAGGCCGCGTTGCCGGCGTAGCAGCAGTCCAGGACCACCACGATCCGCTCGGCCCGGCTAGCGTGCAGCATCGTCAGGACGGTGGTGAAGGTCTCGGCACCGGGGAAGACGGAGTCCTGCCGGCCCCGGTAGACCTGGGCGCCCCGCATCTGCAGGAACAGCTCGTTCGCGGCGCTGGGCACCGCCCCGTGCCCCGCGAAGTACAGCAGCAGCACGCCCTCGGCCTCGGCGGCTGCCGCACCGAGGGCCTGCAGGAAGTCGTGCGGGTACGGCGAGCGCAGCACGGTCACCTCGTCCGCGCCGAACACCCCGCCGCCCTGCAGCGCCTCCGCGAGCCGGTCCAGGTTGTGCCGTACGGCCGGCAGGTCGCCGGGCACGCCGTGCGGAGCCGGCTTGGTGACGTCGTACTCCGACACCCCGACCAGCAGCGCCCGGTTCGCCGTTCCCCGAGGGTCGTAGCGGCTCACGGGGCTACCTGGGGTCGGGGTCCGCGCCGTCCACGTCGACGCGCGGCGGTTCACCGTCCTCGACGTCACGGCGGTTGGACCGCCAGGCCTCCACCGCGACCCGCACCGCGTGCAGCAGTTCCTTGAAGGCCGCGGACGCGCCCGCGCCGATCAGCGCGAGGACGATCTCGTCCCCGAAGCCCATCGGGGCGCCGCCCTCGTCGTCGCTGCGGTCCCGCGCCCTGATCTCCAGCTCACCGCGGCCCAGCCACACCTGGAGCGGCTGCTCCCGCGCCAGCCACTCCTTGAGCGCGCCGACGTCGCTCTCGCTCGCGGTGCGGTCGAGACGCACCCGTATCGCCCGGTTGGCCACTCCATCCCCCTCAGCCATAACTCACCATCATGACACCGGGGTCGCCCACTGGGCAGGGTACGGAACCGGCCGCGCTTCAGCCCTGCGTCTGCAACTGCCGCAACTGCCGCCGCACATGGTCCAGCGCGCCCTGCCGCCGCCCGGGCACCCGCGAGCGCAGATCCGCGAGGCGCGGGCCGATCTCCCGGGCCGCCTCCGCGTCCCGGATCTGCCCCCACTGGTGGTGCGCCCGGTCCACGGCCGCCTCCACCTCCGGCGCGTGGGCCGGCTGCCCCGCCGTCAGCCGCGCCGCGGCCACCGCCAGCCAGGTCCGGCAACTGCGCACCGGATCCCCGGCGAACATCGCCAGATCCGCCCGCACCTCGGCCCAGTGCAACGCGGCCTCGGACCCGGGCCCGTGCGCCTGTACGGCGGCCTGCTCCTGCCGGGCGGCCAACGCATCTGCGTCGGGGTGCCGCCCGCAGCGAACGGCGGCGGAGATGGCGTCGTGGGGGTCGGGGGCGGGCGGGTTGCCGGGGGCCGGGTTGCCGGCGGCCGGCTCCTGAGCGGGCGCGGCGCCAGGCGAACCGTGCACGGCGAACACCAGGCCGACGGGAAGGTCGGCGGGCGTCTGCTGAGCGGCCCCGGCTGTTCCCGGGCCCTTCGCAGCGAGGACCAGGTCGGCGGTCAGGTCACCGGCGGGCGGCTCCTGGTCGGCTCCGGCTGTTCGCGGGCCCTGCGCGGCGAGCAGCAGATCTGCGGGCAGGTCACCGGCGGGCGGCACCTGAGCCGTTTCGGGCCCTCGCCGACCCTGCGCCGCGCGCACCGGGCCGACGGGCAGGTCACCGGCGGGCGGCACTTGAGCGGGCGCGGCTGTTCGCGGGCCCTTCGCAGCGAGCGCCAGGGCTGCGGGTGGGTCACCTGCAGGTGGCTCCTGGTCGGCTCCGGCTGTTCGCGGGCCCTGCGCGGCGAGCAGCAGATCTGCGGGCAGGTCACCGGCGGGCGGCACCTGAGCCGTTTCGGGCCCTCGCCGACCCTGCGCCGCGCGCACCGGGCCGACGGGCAGGTCGCTGGTGGGCGGCTGCTGAGCCGCCACGGCCCCTCGCAGACCCGGTGCCGGGAGGACCAGGCCGGCCGGTTCGTCGGTGATGCGGCTCAGGGCCTGTTGGTGGAGCTGTTCCAGGGGCGGACGGCGGCCGCTTCTCAGGATCGTCGCCACGGCCTTCATGTACGTCGGCACCGCCACCTCCCGCCGGCCCGGCGGTGGCGCGACGCGGCCGTGGACCGTGGTGGTGCGGCCGCAGTCGAGGGGGTTGGCCCGCAGCCACTCCCAGGTCTCCGCGTCCGCGTGCAGGTCGAGCAGGAGGGCGGTCGAACCGGGCGCGCGCAGCCGCAGCTCCTCCCGGATCCAGTGCCAGGGCAGGCCGGTGTAGCGGACCGTGGCGGGGGTCGTCCGGGCCAGCGCGAGGTGCGGCAGCCGCTGACGGCGGTCGAGCTGGATCTGCCCGGCGACGAAGACGGTGAGCGGGCCGGGGGCCGCCGCGGCCGCCCGCAGCCGGGTCAGCACCGCCTGCGGCTCCAGCGGGTCGGCGAGTTCGACGACGTTGGCCGTTTCCGTGCCGGACAGCACGGCCGGCGGGACGGCGGCGAGGACCGGGAGCACGGAGGCCGCGTCCACCAGGCACCCCTTGCCCGCCGGGGCGGCGGCGAGCAGCAGCACGGTTCCTGGCATCGTTCCCTCCCCATCCCCCGGCGATCACGTACGGCAGCACCGTAACCGCTGCGGCTGCAAAGGTGGGCCTCAGGACCGCAAACGACCCCTCCCGCCGACTTGCCACGGCCCCTTCCCAGGTGTGCATTGGTAGGCGGGGGCACTCGGGGGCGAGGAGAGAGAGGAGCGCTCTCATGGCACACACGGCACCCACCACCGGCGGAATGATGGGACGCGTCAGGGCGAACCGGGCGGCCCGGCCCACGCTGACCCCTGACCTCTTCGACGAACGCGTCCACACCGCGGGCCGCTACGGCATCCCCGTCGTCCTCGGACTCGTCTACGGCTTCTGGGCGGCCGCCAACCGCCGCGGCGGCGGCGAGATCACCGGCTGGAACATCCTGTTCGGCTTCGTGACGGCCGCCTGCTTCATCGTGCTGTGCATCGCCGTCGCCACGTTCGCCCCGCTTCTCAAGCGGGAGCTGCACTCGCTCGTGAAGTCCGCCTTCGCCGGGGCCGCGGTCGCCTTCCTCTACGACCAGTCCGGCCAGACCGCCCTGCGGTCCGTGGCCCTGGGCGTGGTGGTGACGGCCGGCATCTTCCTCGTGTTCTTCTACCGGTACTACACACGCGAGGACGCCTCCGGCAACCGCATCCGCTGACGCACGGATTTCCCACCGGTTCGCCCTCCACACCACCCGTTCGGCCCAGCGGATCCACCCGTTCGCAGTCGTCCCGCTCGCGCTCCGGGGCCCCGCGCCGTTGTCTGGGAGCGTGACCGCACGCCTCAGGAGCGCCCTGTCGGCCGCTCTGATCGCCCTCGCCTGTCTGCTCGCGCCCTGCGGCGCGCTAGCGGCCTGGGCGGCGTACGGACTCGCCGACACGGGCGCGTACGTCACCACGATGGCGCCGCTGGCAACGGACCCGAACGTGCGCAACGCGGTCGCCGACACCGTCGGCGCCGGGATCATGGACCAGGTCGGCGACCGCGCCGACGTGCGCCCGATGCGCTCGGCGGTCGGCCCGTTCGTGCACGACGCGGTGCGCTCCTTCACCCGTACCGAGGCCTTCCGGGCCGCCTGGGACACCGCCAACCGGGCCCTGCACGACGCCGTGCTGCGGGCCCTCAACGACGACAGCGAGCAGGACGTGACCGTCGACCTCGCGCCCGTCACCGCCCAGGTCAAGCGTCAACTCACCGATGACCACATGCCGTTGGCGAACCGCATTCCCATCGAGCACACCGCGGTCAACGTCCTCCCGGCCCAGAACCTGGACCGGCTGCGGAAAGGGTTCCACGTGCTGGAAGTCGCCGGTTTCTGGCTCCCCGTGGCGGCCGTCGTGTTCGCCGTCACCGGCATCGCTCTCGCCCTGCGCCGCCGCCGCGCGCTCACCGCGACCGCCCTCGGCACCGCGCTCGGCGGCGCCCTGCTGGGCCTCGCGGTCGCCGTCGGCCGTGGCCTCACCCTGGCCGACCTGCCGGAAGAGGCCCGCCGCCCGGCCGCGGGCGCCGTCTACGACGCCCTGACCGAGACGCTCCGCGAGGCCGCGTGGCTCCTGGTCGCCGTGGGCCTGGCGGTAGCCCTGACCACCTGGCTCACCACGCGCTGGTCCCTGCGCCTCCCCCGCCCCCGACGCCGCCCAGCCCCTACACCGGACCCGACCCAACAACCGACCCAGGCCCAGGCCCAGGCCTGAACGCACCCGGCGCCCACAACCCGGGCCGAGCCCGGCGTCACCCCAGTCCCGCGCCCTCTCGCGCGACCCCCGCCAGCGTCGCCAGCGCCCGTGTCAGGTCCGGCACGGTGGCTGACGCCAGGCCGAGTCTGATCGCGGCCGGGGTGCGGGCGGGGTCCACGGTGAAGGCGGGACCGGGGGTCACGGCGATGCCGTGCCGGGCCGCCGCGGCCGTGAAGGTGTCCGCCCGCCAGGGCGCCGGCAGCTCCCACCACGCGAAGTAGGCACGCGGATCGCACCGCACGCGGAACTCCCCGAGATGCCGCCGCACCAGCCGCTGCCGGCGCCCGGCGTCCTCCCTCTTCGCCGCCACCAACCGAGTCACCGTCCCGTCCTCGATCCACCGCACGGCCGCCTCCAGCGCGAACCGCCCCGCGTTCCACCCTCCGGAGCGCACCACGGCCGCCACCGCCTCAACGCGCGGCGTCGGCACGGCGAGGAAACCGACGGTCAGCCCGGGCGCGACCCGCTTGGAGAGGCCGTCGACGACATGGGTGAGGGCGGGCGCGTAGGCCGCGAAGGGCCGCTCGGTGTCGTCCGCCAGGAAGGACCAGATGCGGTCCTCGACCACGGGAACCCCCAAGTCGGTCACGACGGCCGCCAGTTGACGCCGGCGCGCGTCGCTCATGGTCACCGAGGTCGGGTTGTGCAGGGTCGGCTGGACGTAGAGGGCGGACAGCGGAGCCGTCCGATGGGCGGCCGCCACGGCGTCCGGACACAGCCCGTCCTCGTCCATGGCGAGCGGCACGAGCGTGCGGCCGAGTCGCCCCGCGATCTCCTTGACCAGCGGATACGTCAACGTCTCCACGCCGACCCGGCCGCCCGGCCGGACCAGGGAGGCGAGAGCGGCCGCGATGGCCTGCCGGGCGTTGCCGGTGAAGAGCAACTGCCCGGGCAGCCCGAGCAGCGCCGAGGCCGCCGCGCGGGCGGCCACGGTACCGGCGGCGGGGGCCGGGCGGAGGGCGTCGGTCAACACGTCGGGCCGCAGCAACGGCGCCAGGGCGGGCGCGAGCAGCTCGGACTGGCCCGGCGCGGAAGGGTAGTTGAGCTCCATGTTCACCGGCGCATCCGTCGCCGGCTCGGTGAGCGCCCGCCCGGCCGGCCGCGCGGGGGCGGCCCGCACGAAGGTGCCCCGCCCGACCTCGCCGACGACCAGCCCCCGCCGTACGAGTTCGCCGTACGCCCGCTCCGCCGTCGAGGCGGCGATGCCGTGCCGACGCGCGAACGTCCGCTGCGGCGACAGCCGTTCGCCGGGCTGCAGCCGTCCCGCCGTGATGTCGGCGGCTATGCGGTCGGCGATACGCCGGTAGTCGTGTCCCATGGACCGGATCCCCCTGACATTGCACCGAGGGCAAAGATCTTATTGCACCGAGGAGTTGGGCCGACCTAGGGTCGGCGCCATGGCACTCCCCCTGGTTCTGGTCCACGGCCACCCCTTCGACCACACGATGTGGAACCCGCAAGTCGAGGCGTTCTCCACCACCCGCCGAGTCATCGCCCCCGACCTGCGCGGCTACGGCACCGGCACCTCACCGGCCGGCCCCGAGGTCACGCGCTTCGAGGAGTTCGCCGAGGACATCGAGGCACTGCTGGACGCGGAAGGGGTGGAGGCCTGCGTGCTGGCCGGCCTGTCCATGGGCGGCCAGATCGCGATGGACTGCTACCGGCGGTTCCCGGACCGCATCCGGGGCCTGGTCCTCGCCGACACCTTCGCGGCGGCCGAGACCCCCGAGGGCGTCCGCGTCCGCCACGCGATGGCCGACCGCCTTCTCCGGGAGGGCATGCGCGGGTACGCCGACGAGGTGCTGGAGAAGATGGTCGCCCCGTACGCCGACGCCGACGTCAAGACGCACGTGCACCGCATGATGACGGCCACGTCCCCCGCCTCGGCAGCGGCGGCCCTGCGCGCCCGCGCCGCCCGCCCCGACTACCGCGCGCTGCTGACGACGGTGAGCGTCCCCGCCCTGGTCGTCGTCGGCGAGGACGACACGTACACGCCGGTGGCGGAGGCCGTGGCATTGCACGCGGCCCTGCCTGACGCGACCCTGCACGTCGTCAAGGGCACGGCCCACCTGCCGAACCTGGAACGGCCGGCGGAGTTCAACGAGGTTCTGGGCGGCTTCCTGGCGCGGATCGACACCTGCCCGTAATCTCAGGGTTTGTGACCTCCACGGCCCGGCACCTCGGATCCTGGTCCGCCGGACTGCTGCTGGCCGGCGTCAGCGTGGTGGTGGGCTGCCGGGCGGCCGACACCGACGGCATCACCCCGGTCCCGCAGCTCCTCGCCTTCCTCCCCTGGCTGCTCGCCCCCACCTCCGTGGCCCTGCTCCTGGCCCTGCTGACACGCTGGCGCACGGGCATCGTGTGGTGTCTCGCCGTGCTGGCCCTGCTGGCCTGGTTCATCCAGCCGTACGGAAGCCCCGACGAGCCCCATGGCCCCAACCTCGCCGGTTTCCGGGTCCTCACCTCGAACGTCGAGTTCGGCCAGGGCACAGGCTCCCTCATCCCGGTCATCCGCACCCGGAAACCGGACGTCGTCTTCGTCGAGGAGTGCGAGTACACCTGCCAGGCCAGACTCCGCCGGGACGTCGGCACCGCGTACCCGTACCGGCAGGCCGTGCTGGCCGGCGGCTCCGGCGGGTCCCTCATCCTCAGCCGGTTCCCGCTCGAGGGCACCGCGGGCGTCCCCGGCACCATGGGCATGCCCGGCGCCGTCGCCGACGTGCAGGGGCATCCCGTACGGCTGCAACTCGCGCACCCGATGCCTCCGCTGCCCGGCCAGGTCGACCTGTGGCGCCGGGAGCTCGGGCGGCTGCGGGACGCGGCCGCCGCCACCCGCACGCCGCTGATCCTGGCCGGCGACTTCAACTCCTCCCAGGACCACGCGGCCTTCCGCCGCATCCTGGCCAGCGGTCTGCGCGACGCCGCCCGGCTCGCGGGCCACGACCGCACCCCGAGCTGGCCGTCCCGCACCGCGGCGGTGATCGGCACACAGATCGACCACGTCCTGGTGTCGAAGGACTTCTCGGCGAGCGGCGCCCGTTTCCTGCACGTGTCCGACACCGACCACCGCGCGCTCGTCGTGGACGTCACGCTTCACCAACGGGGATGACAGGTGAGGCGGTATTGACACAAGACGGTTTCCCTCTCCCGCCCCTCCTCAAGATCGCCATCCGGGGCCGCTAACCTTACGTGTCCGTCCTGGCCAGCGATTGACGGTTTCACCTCACGCGAAGGGTTGCGCGCATGGGCATTCTCACTCACCTGCGAAACGCGTTCGGCAGGTCACGCAAGGGGCGTGCCACCGAAGCAGAGGGTGCCGACCGAACGCCTTCGCAGTCCCCCGAACCGACGGTCCCCGCCCCTTCCCACGAGCCCGACCCGACCCCCGCGTCCCAGCTCCCGGAACCCCGCACCGAAACGCCCGACGAACACGAACTGGTCGCAGCGGCCTTCGACAAGGTAACGGTCCCGAAGCCGACCCGCTCGCCGGAACCGACGGGGGCCGAGGCGACGGAGGCAGAGGCTGCCGCTGAGGCGCCGGAGACCGAGGCCGGCATTGAGGTTGCGGAAACCCAGGCCGGCATTGAGGTTGCAGAGGCCGAGGTGGCGGAGGCCGGGTCTGTGGAGCCGGTGGCGGTCGAGGTGACGGAGCCCGAGGCAGTGGAGCCGCCGAAGACCGAGGCTGACGCCGAGCCGAGCGAGACGGAGGTAGTGGAGCCGCCGAAGAGCGAGGCTGACGCCGAGCCGAGCGAGACGGAGGTAGTGGAGCCGCCGAAGAGCGAGGCTGACGCCGAGCCGAGCGAGACGGAGGTAGTGGAGCCGCCGAAGGCCGAGGCTGTCGTCGAGCCAGCGGCCTTCGAGCCGACCGAGCCCGAGCCCGAGCCGACCGAGCCCGAGGCGGCTGAGCCCACGGTGGAAGAGTCGCCGGACCCGACGGCTGCCGAGCCCGCGGTGGCTGAGCCGGTCGCGGACGAGCCGACGCCTGTGCCGGTGCCCGAAGCGGAGTCCGAGCCGGTGGCGGAGCCCGAGCCCGAGGCTGTGCCGGAAAACGAGGCCGCGGCCGCCGACGGCGAGGACGCCCCACAGGGGCCACCCGCACCCGACGACGAAAGCGCCACGGGCGGTGCGGGTGGAAAGGACTCCCCGGCCGAAGGCGAAGCCGAGGCCGAACCCCCCGCCCAAACCCCTGCGGCCGCCGACGGCGAGGACGCCCCACAGGGGCCACCCGCACCCGACGACGAAAGCGCCACGGGCGGTGCGGGTGGGAACAACACCCCCTCAGACACCGACGCCGCCGCGGCCGCCCTCGCCAAAGCCAACCTCACCGGCACCCGAGCGCAGCTCTACCTCGTACTCGACCGCTCCGCGAGCATGCGCCCGTACTACAAGGACGGCTCGGCTCAGGCCCTGGCCGACCAGACCCTCGCCCTGGCGGAGCACCTCACCCCCGACGACACCCCCACCGTCCACGTCGTCTTCTTCTCCACCGAGGTCGACGGCACGACGGACCTCACCCCCGCGTCCCCCGAGAACGCGATCGACGAGGCCCACGCCAACCTCGGCCGCATGGGCCGTACCAGCTACCACGCCGCCGTAGAGGCCGTACTCGCGCACTACGACAAGAACACCACCCCCGGCGGCCCCGCCACCCCCGCCCTGGTCGTCTTCCAGACCGACGGCGCCCCGGACGCGAAGACCCCCGCCACCCGGTCCCTGACCGACGCCGCGAAGTCCCACCCCGCCGTCTTCTTCTCCTTCGTCGCGTTCGGCGACCACGACAACAAGGCCTTCGACTACCTCCGCAAACTGAAGACCGACAACACGGCCTTCTTCCACGCGGGCCCGACCCCCCTGGAGCTCACGGACGCCGAGCTCTACGACGGCATCCTGATCGACTGGCGCCCGTAAGCCCCGGAGCCCCCGCAGCACCCTCCATGCCGCCCGCTTCCCATCCCGTAAAACGGGAGGCGGGCGGCATACACATGTCGGCTACGATTTCAAGGTTCGCAGTAGCAGCAGAAACCGACCTGGGAGCAGCCCCCGATGGCTCGACACCTCATCACCAGCGCCCTTCCGTACATCAACGGAATCAAGCACCTGGGCAACATGGTGGGGTCCATGCTCCCGGCGGACGTGTACTCCCGCTACCTCCGGCAGCGCGGCCACGACGTCCTGTACATCTGTGCGACGGACGAGCACGGCACCCCGGCGGAGCTGGCCGCGAAGGAGCAGGGCCTCCCGGTCGACGAGTTCTGCGCCCAGGCGCACGACGCCCAGAAGGCGGTCTACGACGGCTTCGCACTGGCCTTCGACTACTTCGGCCGCAGCTCGAGCCCCCAGAACGTCGAGATCACCCAGCACTTCGCCCGCCGCCTCAACGAGAACGGCTTCATCGAGGAGCGGGCGATCCGCCAGGTGTACAGCCCCACCGACGGCCGCTTCCTCCCGGACCGCTACGTCGAGGGCACCTGCCCCCACTGCGGCTACGACAAGGCCCGCGGCGACCAGTGCGAGAACTGCACCCGCGTCCTGGACCCGACCGACCTGATCAACCCCCGCAGCGCCATCTCGGGCTCCACGGACCTCGAGGTCCGCGAGACCAAGCACCTCTTCCTGCTCCAGTCGAAGCTCCAGCACGAGGTCGAGGAGTGGGTCTCGCGTCACGAGGCGCACTGGCCGCAGCTGGCCTCCTCCATCGCCCGTAAGTGGCTGAACGAGGGTCTGCACGACCGCGCGATCACCCGTGACCTGGACTGGGGCGTCCCGGTCCCGGCCGACACCTGGCCGGAGCTGGCGGCGGAGGGCAAGGTCTTCTACGTCTGGTTCGACGCCCCGATCGAGTACATCGGCGCGACGAAGGAGTGGTCGGACCAGGACCCGTCGACCCGTGACTGGAAGTCGTGGTGGTACGACGTCGACACCGACGTCCGCTACACGGAGTTCATGGCCAAGGACAACGTCCCCTTCCACACCGTGATGTTCCCGGCCACCGAACTCGGCGTCCGCGAGCCGTGGAAGAAGGTCGACTACGTCAAGGCCTTCAACTGGCTGACGTACTACGGCGGGAAGTTCTCCACCTCGCAGAAGCGGGGCGTCTTCACCGACCAGGCCCTCGACATCCTCCCGGCGGACTACTGGCGCTACTTCCTGATCGCCAACGCCCCCGAGTCGGACGACTCGTCCTTCACCTGGGAGCACTTCACGGCGACCGTCAACAAGGACCTCGCCGACACCCTCGGGAACTTCGTCAACCGTGTGCTGTCCTTCTCGAAGAAGCGCTTCGGCGACGAGGTCCCGGCGGGCGGCGAGCCCGGCGAGGCGGAGACCAAGCTCGGCGAGCAGATCGCCGAACTCCTCGCCGAGTACGAGTCCCAGCTCGAGTCCCTCCAGTTCCGCAAGGCGACGGCGGCCCTGCGCGCCCTGTGGTCGGCCGGCAACTCCTACCTGGAGGAGAAGGCCCCCTGGCTGGAGATCAAGACCGACAAGGACGGCGCGGCCCTGACGCTGCGCACGGCGATGAACCTGATCCACCTCTACGCGGTGGTCTCGGAGCCCCTCATCCCGACCACGTCCGCCGCCATGCGCCAGGCCTTCACCCTCCCCGACGACACGGCGACCTGGGTCACCCCGTCCGAGGCGAAGTCCCTCACCACGGTCCCGCCCGGCACCCCCTTCACGGTCCCCCCGGTCCTCTTCGCCAAGCTCACGGACGAGGACCTGGAAACGTACAAGGAACGCTTCGGCGGCGAGTGAGTAGGACCGCGTACGGCACGTGCAGGTGAGAGGTCAGTTCCCCGACGCGTAGGCCACGAAGTCCGCCCAGACTTCCGGCGCCAGCGCGAGGCGCGGGCTGACCTCGCGGTACCTGGAGTCGCGGACGTGGATGGTGCTGGGGGTGGTGGCGACCTCGACACAGGACTCACCGTCGGTGCCACCGCTGTAGCTGCTCTTGAACCACGCCAGTTCGGAGGCGTCCTTTGGTGAGGCCTTGCGGATCATGTTTCTTCCAGCAGTTGCTCGATGAAGGCCAGCGACTCCCGCGACGAGAGCGCCTGCGCCCGGATGGTGCCATACCGCAGTTCAAGAACGCGCAGGTGCTTCGGATCGGTGATCGGCCGCCCGTTGAACGCACCGTCAGAGCGACCTGCGGCCGCTCGTCGCGGGACCGCACAACATGCCGGTGCTCACCGACCCGGCCGAGGTCCGCAAGGATCTCGCCCTCGCCACGCTGTCAGCGATCACTCACGCCACACATCCGGACGCCGGGGCCATACTCAAGTCAATGACGACCGTACTGCGGGACACACCGCAGAGCGTCGCCGAGCCGATCATCGAACTCATCTCACAAGGCGTGGGCAAGCACCCAGTCGCACAACTGTGGAGGAAACTGGTGGCCGTGGACCTCTCCTTCTACAAGTCATACATCTCCGAGGAAATCCGGGACGAGGGCCGAGCCCAGGGCGAGGCGCGCCGCGCCGCCGAGGACGTCCTGGACATCCTGGAAGTGCGCGGTCTCGACGTCCCCGAAAGCGGTCAGGGAACGCATCACCGGCTGTGGTGACCCCGAAATCCTGCGCCACTGGCTGCGGCGGGCCGTCACAGCCCCGACGGCAGAAGACGTCTTCACGGACGAGTAGCCCCAGACCGTTGCAGAGAGGCCGACCCGGTAGGCGGGCCGGCCTCCCGAGCTTGGTGGGACCTTTTGTCGAGCATTTCCGCTGGCTCCTGGCACCCGGTAACAACGTCATGCGTCTTGCGTAAGAGGAGTCGGCCGTCTCTCACCACCGGCATCGACCTCGGGGCCCGGGGAGCCCGAGAGGCAAACGCCCGTCCGCTTGTGGAGATCGGCCCCGTCCCGTGAATCTTCGGCGAGGCCAATGGTCTCGTCATCGGGGACTGGGGGATATTGCCACGCCGCATACGTATGGTTTGCGCCATGGCAGTCCCTGAGGTCATACCGATCTCCTACGAACCGCACGGCCGGGCCGAGGCCATCGGCCGGTACGCGGACGGCCAGTTCCTGGGAACGGTCACGTACGCCTTTCCGCGCGGGTACCGTCCGGACGACGGCTGGGAAAACGAGAAGCGCCTCTTCGCGGTGCTCCACACCTTCGACGCCGAGGGCCGGCACCGCGACTCGGAGATCTGGTGTGCCGGCACCTGGGCGGAGCAGTTGCGCGCCCCGGACGGTGAGGCGTCGATCCTGCAGCGCGCCCGCGTCCATCTGGCGAAACTCCTGCGCAGCCTGCCCCGCCGCTCCTACACGGACATCGCGATCCGGCCCTTCCAACTCACCGTCGACGGCGTACTGTTCGGGCTGGTGACCGGCCAGGACGAGGAGGGCGGGTGGGCCGAGCTGTACCCGGACCGCCTGTTCTTCAGCCCGCCCTGGGACGGGTCGTACGACGTCTGAGATGGCGCACGCAGAAGGGCTCGAAACCGGCGCCGGTTTCGAGCCCTTCGGATGTGCTGCGGGTCTGCTGGGGGGTTACTTCGGCTGCGGCTTGCGCACCGACAGGTGCAGTTCCCTCAGCCGCGCCTCCTCCAGCTCCGTCGGCGCGCCCATCATCAGGTCCTGGGCGTTGCCGTTGAGCGGGAAGGAGATCGTCTCGCGGATGTTGGGCTCGTCGGCCAGCAGCATGACGATGCGGTCGACGCCGGGGGCGATGCCACCGTGCGGCGGGGCGCCGAAGCGGAAGGCGCGCAGCATGCCCGCGAACTTCTCCTCGACGGTCTCCCGGTCGTAGCCGGCGATCTCGAAGGCCTTGAGCATGATGTCCGGCTCGTGGTTGCGGATCGCGCCGGAGGACAGCTCGACGCCGTTGCACACGATGTCGTACTGCCAGCCCAGGATGTCCAGCGGGTCCTGGGTCTCCAGGGCCTCCAGGCCGCCCTGCGGCATGGAGAAGGGGTTGTGCGAGAAGTCGATCGCGCCGGTGTCCTCGTCCTTCTCGTACATCGGGAAGTCGACGATCCAGCAGAAGCGGAAGACGTTCTCCTCGAAGTGCCCGGCGCGCTTGGCGGCCTCGACGCGGACCGCGCCCATGATCTTGGAGACCTCGTCGAACTCGCCGGCGCCGAAGAACACGGCGTGCCCGGCGGCCAGCGAGAGCCGCTTGGTCAGCTCCGCGACGTTCTCCTCGGTGAGGAACTTCGCGATCGGGCCGGTGAGGGAGCCGTCCTCGGCGACCCGCACCCAGGCCAGGCCCTTGGCGCCCAGCGAGACGGCGAAGTCGCCGAGCTGGTCGAAGAACTTGCGCGGCTGGTCCTGGACGGCCGGGACGGGCAGCGCCCGCACGTGCTTGCCGGCGAACGCCTTGAACTCCGAGGCCTCGAAGACGTCGGTGATGTCGACGAGCTCCAGCTGGGCCCGCAGGTCCGGCTTGTCGGAGCCGTACTTGAGCATCGCCTCGCGGAACGGGATCCGTGGGAAGGGGGAGGTGACGTGGCGGCCGCCGCCGAACTCCTCGAACAGCTCGGTCATCAGCTGCTCGATCGGCTGGAAGACGTCCTCCTGCTCGACGAAGCTCATCTCGACGTCGAGCTGGTAGAACTCGCCCGGCGAACGGTCGGCGCGGGCGTCCTCGTCGCGGAAGCAGGGCGCGATCTGGAAGTAGCGGTCGAAGCCGGAGATCATCAGCAGCTGCTTGAACTGCTGCGGCGCCTGTGGCAGGGCGTAGAACTTGCCCGGGTTCAGGCGGGAGGGCACGACGAAGTCGCGGGCGCCCTCGGGGGAGGTCGCCGACAGGATCGGCGTCGCCATCTCGTTGAAGCCGAGCGCCGTCATCTTGTGCCGGATCGCCGAGATGACCGCCGTGCGCAGCATGATGTTCTTGTGCATGCGCTCGCGGCGCAGGTCCAGGAAGCGGTACTCCAGGCGCCGCTCCTCGTTCACCCCGTCCTCGGTGTTGATGGTGAAGGGGAGCGGGGCGGCGGCGCCGAGCAGCTCGACCTCGCGGACCTCGACCTCGACCTCGCCGGTCGGCAGGTCCGGGTTCACGTTCTCGGTTCCACGTGAAACAACCGTGCCGTCTACACGGACCGTGGATTCCTTCGTGACCTTGTCGAGGGCCTCGTAGGCCGGGGTGCCCGGGCGGGCGACGAGCTGCGTGATGCCGTAGTGGTCGCGCAGATCGATGAAGAGGATGCCGCCCAGGTCGCGCCGATTGTGCAGCCAGCCGCTCAGCCGGACGTCGGTGCCGACGTCAGAGGCGCGGAGCTCGCCGCAGGTGTGGGACCTGTACCGATGCATGGTCGGGTGTTCCTCTTCGTTGGTGGTGTGCCGAGGTGCTCTCCTCGACGGGAACGGGCCATGGTGCCCGGACCTCCCCAGGGTACCGGCCGACCCAAGATCGGTTCCCCCGCATTGATCCGGGGCGCTTCGGTGGCATCCGCCGATCTCCTTTCCATAAAGTGGGTCAATGCGCACTGGCGAGCCGCTGCCGCCCGTGGGGGAGGTCCTCGCCACCCTCGCGACCGGTCTGTGGCACTGGGACACCGCCACCGAGCTGGTCACGGTCGACTCCGAGGCGGCACGGCTGCTCGGTCTGCCCGCCCTCCAGACCACCCTCACGGAGGCACAGGCCAGGGCCCGGCTGCACCCGGTCGACTGGAACGAGATCATCAGCGTCGTCGGCCTCGCCGTCGCCGAGCGCACCCTCGCCGAGGTCCGCATCCGGATCATGGACGAGCACGGCCGGGTGATCCGCGTCGTCCGCTCCCGCTCGAAGCCGTCGTACGACAAGGACAGACAGGCCTTCCAGCTGATCGGCACCCTCCAGGAGGTCACCGAACCGACGCCCGGCACGCCCGCCGGGCGCAGCGCCGTCATGGGCGACTGGCGGCGCTCCCGGGAGGCCTTCCTGCTGGACGCGGGCCGGGCGCTGGCCGAGGCGCGCTCGACGGAGGAGGTGCTGCGGGTCGCGGCGGGCCTGTCCATGCCGGGGTTCTCACCGGACGGGCTCGCGGTGTTCGGTGTCGAGGGCGACCGGCTGACCATCGTCGGCCTGCACGGCTACCAGCCCGGAGACGGCGACCCGTTCTCCCCCATGCCCCTGGACACGGACTACCCGGCCGCCGAGGTCATACGGACCGGCCGTGCCGTCTACCTCTCCACTCCCACGGACTACAAGACCCGCTACCCGGTGATGTGGCAGCTGGTGGAGAGCTTCGGCCGCCAGTCCTGGGCCTTCCTCCCCCTCACGGTGGCCGGCCGCACCATGGGCGCCTGGATGGCCTCTTTCGCCTACCCGGTCGCCTTCACCCCCGACGAGCGCTCGGTCCTGACCACCGTCGCCCGGATGCTCGCCCAGGCCCTCTCCCGGGCCGGCGCAGCCGAGACCGAGCGCGCCCTGACCGACGGCCTCCAGCGCTCCATGCTGCCCACGCTGGGCCCCCAGATACCGGGCATGAGCGTCGCCGCCCGCTACGTCCCCACCGGCGGCGGACTCCAGGTCGGCGGCGACTGGTACGACATGATCCCGCTGCCCGGCGGCGGCCGGATCGCCTTCGTCATCGGCGACGTGCAGGGGCACGACGTCCGCGCGGCCGGCCTGATGGGCCAGCTCCGGATCGCCCTGCGCGCCTACGCCTCCGAGGGCCACCGCCCCGACGCCGTCCTCTCCCGCGCCTCCCGCTTCCTGCACGGCATGGCGGACGGCGACCCGGAGTCTCCCGACCTGCGCTTCGCGACCTGCCTGTACGTCGAGGCGGATCCGGCGACCGGCATCCTCGACATCGCGCGGGCCGGCCATCCCGACCCGGCGATCCGGATGGCGGACGGCACGGTCCTCACGCGCCCCACGGCCGGCGGCCTTCCGCTCGGCATCGACCCGGACGCCGACTACCCCACCACCCGCATCACCCTGGAACCCGGCGAGACCATGCTGGTGTGCACCGACGGGCTGATCGAGACCGGCGGCCACGACCTGGAGAGCGGCTGGCAGCGTATCCGCGCGATCCTCGAGGACCACAAGGGCGACCTGGAGGAACTCGCCGACGCGCTGGTCCAGGGTGTCCACGGTCCCTCCTCGCACCACACCACCGGCCCGCTGGCCGACCGGCGCGAGGACGACATAGCGGTGATGCTGCTGTGCCGCCCGGGGGAGGGCCCCGGCCGCGACGACCCGCTCACCGCGCCGCCCATGGTCCGCCGCACGATGCTCTCCGTCGCGCAGGCCGAACCCGAGCGCGTCGGGGTGGCCCGGCAGCACCTGCGCGAACTCCTGCACGACTGGTCATCGCAGGACCAGGTCGACTCGGCGGTCCTGCTCCTGTCCGAGATGCTGACGAACGTCCTGGTCCACACGGACGCGGACGCCCTGATGCAGGCCGAGGTACGCGGCACCCCGGGCAACCGCCGCATGCACGTCGAGGTCACCGACACCAGCGACGACCTCCCCCACAAACGCCGCCCCGGCGAACTGGCCTCTTCGGGCCGCGGCCTGGTCCTCATCGAACTCCTCGCCCAGTCCTGGGGGGTGGACCCCCGGGGGGAGGGCAAGAGCATCTGGTTCGAGCTGTACGAGGACGGGTAGACCAGTTCGCACGAAACGACAGGCCTACTGCGGGCCGCTCTCGGACATTCCGTGGACCGCCGGGATGGTGCCGAGGCGGCCCTTCTGGAAGTCGTCGAACGCCTGCTGGAGTTCCTCACGGGTGTTCATGACGAACGGGCCGTAGTGGGCCATCGGCTCGCGGATCGGCCGGCCGCCGAGCAGGACGACCTCCAGGTCCGGCGTGTGGCTGTCCTGCTTCTCGTCCGCGCGGACCGTCAGGGACGACCCCGCGCCGAACACCGCGGTCTGGCCCAGGTGGACCGGGCGCCGCTCGGCACCGACGCTGCCCTTGCCCGCCAGCACGTACGCCAGGCCGTTGAAGTCCTCACGCCAGGGCAGCGTGATCTCCGCGCCCGGCGCGAGCGTCGCGTGGATCATCGTGATCGGGGTGTGGGTGATGCCGGGGCCCGCGTGGCCGTCCAGTTCACCGGCGATCACCCGAAGGAGCGAACCGCCGTCGGGGGAGGTCAGCAGCTGGACGCTGCCGCCGCGGATGTCCTGGTAGCGCGGCGCCATCATCTTGTCCTTGGCCGGCAGGTTCACCCACAGCTGCAGGCCGTGGAAGAGACCGCCCGACATGACGAGGTGCTCCGGCGGCGCCTCGATGTGCAGCAGACCGGAGCCGGCCGTCATCCACTGGGTGTCGCCGTTGGTGATGGTGCCGCCACCGCCCTGCGAGTCCTGGTGGTCGAAGATGCCGTCGATGATGTAGGTGACGGTCTCGAAGCCGCGGTGCGGATGCCAGGGGGTGCCCTTGGGCTCTCCGGGCGCGTAGTCCACCTCACCCATCTGGTCCATCATGATGAACGGGTCGAGGTGGCGGTAGTTGATCCCGGCGAACGCCCGGCGCACCGGGAAGCCCTCGCCCTCGAAACCGCTCGGCGCGGTCGTGACGGCGAGTACGGGACGGGCCACGGCGTCGGCCGGGGCGGCCACGCGCGGCAGCGTCAGCGGGTTCTCGACGGTCACTGCAGGCATGTCGGTACCTCCTTGTGCGGCCAGTTTAGTTGAGCGTTGAACTTTCTGCCACCCCACAACACAGAGAGCCCGGAGGGCATTCCCTCCGGGCTCCCGGGTGCGGGGGCGGTTCAGCCGTACATTCTTCGCATCGCGAAGTCGACCATCTGTTCGACGGCCTTGGCGTCGAAGACCATCCGGTGCTCGCCCTCCATGTCGAGGACGAAGCCGTACCCGGTGGGCAGCAGGTCGATGACCTCGGCGCCCGTGATCACGAAGTACTTCGACTCCTTGCCCGCGTACCGGCGCAGCTCCTTGAGCGAGGTGAACATCGGGATCACCGGCTGCTGGGTGTTGTGCAGGGCGAGGAACCCGGGGTTGTCGCCTCGCGGGCAGTAGACCTTGGAGGTGGCGAAGACCTGCTGGAAGTCCTCGGCCGACATCTGCCCGGTGGTGAAGGCGCGCACCGCGTCCGCGAGGGACGGCGGGGACGGCTCGGGGTACAGCGGCGGCTGCTGGCCGTACCCGCCCGGCATTCCCTGCTGCGGCGGGACGCCGTACTGCTGCTGGGCGCCAACGTTCTGGTCGTAGCCGTACATGCGACAAAGAGTACTGACCCCGCACGAGGGCTCGGTCACAGATGACCGGATCGGGGTTGCTTCTTATTACCGGCGGGTAGCATCATCGGAGTCACTTGTTGGTACGTGAACTAGCGCGAGGGTCCACCGTTGCCTCGCCGATCTCTCTTACGGAGCCGTCGCCATGGGGCACTACAAGTCGAATCTCCGCGACATCGAGTTCAACCTCTTCGAGGTACTCGGCCGCGACAAGCTGTACGGCACCGGCCCGTTCGAGGAGATGGACGTCGAGACCGCGAAGAGCATCCTCGAGGAGCTGACCCGCCTCTCGGAGAACGAGCTGGCCGAGTCCTTCGAGGACGCCGACCGCAACCCGCCGGTCTTCGACCCGGAGACGAACACCGCGCCGGTCCCGGCGTCCTTCAAGAAGAGCTACCAGGCCTTCATGGACTCCGAGTACTGGCGCCTGGGCCTGCCCGAGGAGATCGGCGGCACCACCTCGCCCCGCTCCCTGATCTGGGCGTACGCGGAGCTGATCCTCGGCGCCAACCCGGCCGTGTGGATGTACTCCTCCGGCCCGGCCTTCGCGGGCATCCTCTTCGACGAGGGCAACGAGACGCAGAAGCACATAGCGAAGATCGCCGTCGAGAAGCAGTGGGGCTCCACCATGGTCCTCACCGAGCCGGACGCCGGCTCGGACGTGGGCGCCGGCCGCACCAAGGCCGTGCAGCAGGAGGACGGCTCCTGGCACATCGAGGGCGTCAAGCGCTTCATCACCTCGGGTGAGCACGACATGTCGGAGAACATCCTCCACTACGTGCTCGCGCGTCCCGAGGGCGCCGGCCCCGGCACCAAGGGCCTGTCCCTCTTCCTCGTCCCGAAGTACCTCTTCGACTTCGAGACCGGCGAGCTGGGCGAGCGCAACGGCGTCTACGCCACGAACGTCGAGCACAAGATGGGCCTGAAGGCGTCCAACACCTGCGAGATGACCTTCGGCGACCAGCACCCGGCGAAGGGCTGGCTGATCGGCGACCGGCACGACGGCATCCGCCAGATGTTCCGCATCATCGAGTTCGCCCGCATGATGGTCGGCACGAAGGCGATCTCCACGCTGTCCACCGGCTACCTGAACGCGCTGGAGTACGCCAAGGAGCGCGTCCAGGGCCCGGACCTCGCCAACTTCATGGACAAGACGGCGCCCAAGGTCACCATCACCCACCACCCGGACGTGCGCCGCTCGCTGATGACGCAGAAGGCGTACGCCGAGGGCATGCGCGCCCTGGTGATGTACACCGCCGCCGTCCAGGACGAGATCCAGGTCAAGGAGGCGGCCGGCGAGGACGCGAAGGCCGAGCACGCCCTCAACGACCTGCTCCTGCCGATCGTGAAGGGCTACGGCTCCGAGAAGGCCTACGAGCAGCTCGCGCAGTCGCTGCAGACCTTCGGCGGCTCCGGCTTCCTGCAGGAGTACCCGATCGAGCAGTACATCCGGGACGCCAAGATCGACACCCTCTACGAGGGCACCACCGCGATCCAGGGCCAGGACTTCTTCTTCCGGAAGATCGTCCGCAACCAGGGCGTGGCGCTCAACTCCCTCGCCGAGGACATCAAGAAGTTCCTGGCGCTCGGCACGGGCGGCGAGGAGCTGGCCGGCGCCCGCGAGCACCTGGCGAAGGCGGCCGTGGAGCTGGAGGCGATCGTCGGCCTGATGCTGACCGACCTCGCGGCCACCGAGCAGGACGTCAAGAACATCTACAAGGTGGGCCTGAACACCACGCGTCTGCTGCTCGCCTCCGGTGACGTGGTCGTCGGATACCTGCTGCTCAAGGGTGCCGCCGTCGCCGCCGAGAAGCTGGAGACCGCCTCCGCCAAGGACCGGGCGTTCTACGCCGGCAAGATCGCGGCCGCGAAGTTCTTCGCCGCCAACGTCCTGCCGGGCGTCACCGGCGCGCGCAAGCTCGCCGAGGGCGTCGACCTGGACCTGATGGAGCTCGACGAGGCCGCGTTCTAGGACGGCCTGATCCGGGCCGCGGTGCGACCGGTTCCGGGTTCCGGCGCCCCCGGTTCTGGGTAGCCAAAATTCCACATCGCCCTCACGAGGGCCCGCTCCCTGTACGCGGAGTGGGCCCTCGTACGTCGTTAAGGTGAACCCCATGAGCGAACCCCCCCGCTTCGACCGCGGCCACACCGACGACCTCATGTCCTTCCTGACGGCGAGCCCGTCGCCGTACCACGCGGTGGCGAGCGCCGCCGAGCGGCTGGAGAAGGCAGGGTTCCGGCAGGTCGCGGAGACGGACGCCTGGGACGGGACGCACGGCGGCAAGTACGTGCTGCGCGGCGGCGCGATCGTGGCCTGGTACGTCCCCGAGGGCGCGGCGCCCCACACGCCGTTCCGCATCGTCGGCGCGCACACCGACTCCCCGAACCTGCGGGTCAAGCCGCTGCCGGACACCGGGGCGCACGGCTGGCGGCAGGTGGCCGTGGAGATCTACGGCGGGCCGCTGCTGAACTCCTGGCTCGACCGTGACCTGGGGCTGGCCGGTCGGCTCACCCTGCGGGACGGCTCGACGCGGCTGGTGAACGTGGACCGGCCGCTGCTGCGGGTGCCGCAACTCGCCATCCACCTGGACCGTTCGGTGTCCGCGGAGGGCCTCAAGCTGGACAAGCAGCGCCACATGCTGCCGATCTGGGGTCTGGGCAACGACGTGCGCGACGGCGATCTGATCGCCTTCCTGGAGGAGAGCGCGGGGCTCCCGGCCGGCGAGGTGACCGGCTGGGACCTGATGACCCACTCCGTGGAGCCGCCGGCCTACCTGGGCCGGGACAAGGAGCTGCTCGCCGGACCCCGTATGGACAACCTGCTGTCCGTGCACGCGGGCGTGGCCGCGCTGACGGCGGTCTCCGGCGGCGGCCCCGCCTCCATCCCGGTCCTCGCCGCGTTCGACCACGAGGAGAACGGCTCGCAGTCGGACACGGGTGCGGACGGGCCGCTGCTCGGGAGCGTGCTGGAGCGGTCGGTGTTCGCGCGGGGCGGGTCCTTCGAGGACCGGGCGAGAGCCTTCGCGGGCACGGTCTGTCTGTCCTCCGACACGGGGCACGCGGTGCACCCCAACTACGCCGAACGGCACGACCCGACGCACCACCCGCGGGTCAACGGCGGCCCGATCCTCAAGGTCAACGTCAACAACCGCTACGCCACGGACGGTTCGGGCCGCGCGGTCTTCGCCGCCGCCTGCGAGAGAGCGAACGTCCCCTTCCAGTCGTTCGTCTCCAACAACTCCATGCCCTGCGGCACGACCATCGGCCCGATCACCGCGGCCCGGCACGGCATCAAGACCGTCGACATCGGCGTCGCGCTCCTCTCGATGCACAGCGCCCGGGAACTGTGCGGCGCGGACGACCCGTATCTGCTGGCGAACTCGCTGGTGGCGTTTCTGGAGGGGTAGTCAACCGGGTCGTCGCGCATGGGTGATGTGCGTCCGGGTACACGGGTTCTACCGCAACGACCGGACAGGGAGGCGACACTCATGGGCCTCGGCGGGTGCATCATCCTCATCGCCGTGGGAGCCATCCTCACGTTCGCGACCGACTGGCACATGCAAGGGGTCAACCTCGACCTGGTCGGGATCATCCTGATGATCGTCGGCCTGATCGGCGTCAGCACCTTCAGCGGCATCGCCCGACGCCGGCGCGTCGTGGTTCCGCCGACGACACCGGTCGTGGAGGAGGAGGTCCGCCACCGCCGTACCGACGGATACTCCGACGGGTACGGCCTGTAGACGGATACGGCATGTAGGGGGACAACAAGCGACAAGCGTGAGCATTCCGTGACCGGAAGCGTCTTGTTGGCTTGTGTGAAAATAGTGAAGACTCCGGGACAGAAAGAGCCCGGGGGGTCGGAAGTGCCGGGCGTGAACCGTTCAGCGCACCCGGAGGGCTCCCCGTGCTCCACCCGGCGGAGACGACCGCCGGGGCACCCGTCGCGGTGCCCCGGCACCCGCGACGGCACGCGGCACGCCGCGCCCACGCCGCACCCGACGAACTCGTCGTCCCGCTGCGGCTGGTGGCGCTGATTCCGGCGCACAACGAGGCGGACCGCATCGCCGACGCCGTACAAGGCCTGTGGCGGCAGACCCGGCGCCCCGACCTGATCGTGGTCGTCGCCGACAACTGCACGGACGCCACCGCCGAGATCGCCGTCGCGAACGGCGCTCAGGTCTTCGCCACCCAGGGCAACACGCACAAGAAGGCCGGTGCCCTCAACCAGGCCATCGCCTGGGTGCTGCCCCAACTCGAGGACCGCGACCTGCTGTTGGTGCAGGACGCCGACACCGTCCTCGACCCCTGGTTCAGCGAGACCGCCATCGGCACCTTCAACCGCAAGGTCGGTGCCGTCGGCGGCGTCTTCTACGGCGAGGAGGGCGGCGGCTTCCTCGGCCTGCTCCAGCGCATGGAGTTCCACCGCTACGCCTGGGAGCTGGAACGCACCGGCGGCAAGGCCCAGGTGCTCACCGGCACCGGCACGATGTTCCGAGCGCGGGTTCTGCGCGAGGTGCGGGCCGCGCGCCGCAGCGGTCTGATCGGCGGCGGCAACGCCTACTACAGCCTCGCCTCGCTCACCGAGGACGACGAGATGACCAAGGCCGTCAAGACGCTCGGGTACCGCGCCATGTCACCGGCCGGCTGCGCGGTCACCACCGAGGTCATGCCGACCCTGGGCAAACTGTGGCACCAGCGGCTGCGCTGGCAGCGGGGCGCGCTGGAGAACCTGCGCGACTACGGCTGGACCCGGGTCACCGCCCGGTACTTCCTGCAGCAGTTCCTCATGGGGTTCGGCGCGCTGTCCTTCCTGGTCTACCTGACCTACATGATCACCTACAGCACGCTCTACGGCTGGCCCGGCCTCTCGCCGTTCTGGACCGCCATCGGCCTCCTCTTCGTCGTCGAGAAGACGGTCTCCGTACGGCGCGCCGGGGCGCGTGCGGTGCTGGTCGCCGCGCTGATGGTGCCCGAGATGCTCTACGACCTCTTCCAGCACGCCGTCTACTTCACCTCGCTGTGGGGGCTGTTGCGCCGCAGCGAGGAGAAGTGGGTGGCCACCTGACACCCCCCTGACCCACCCCCCGCGCACCAACCCCCGCTAGGAGAAGCACGACATGTACGGAAGAGTGATCGGCGCCGGGACGACCGGCGCCGGCGGCGCCACGCTGGCCGCCACCGGAATGTGGATGAACAGCATGGCGCTGCTCGTCACGGCCACCACCCTGATGGCCGCCGGGGTGGCCCTGTTCAAGCTGGCGCCGCGCCCGCGCCGTCGCTGAACGCGGTCCCGGTCAGTCGGCCGAGTCGTCCATCCCGGCCAGGACCAACGGCAGCCGGTCCGCCCCGCCTTCGGTGAGGCGGACCGGAACGCCCCAGTCCTGTTGGTGGACGTGGCAGGCCGGGTAGGCGTTTGCCGGATCATCGTCGCAGGACGCCGCCATCGCGGAGATGTGCAGGACGCCCTCCGCTATCCCCGGGTCGAGTTCGAGGACGCGGAACAGGTCCGTGTCCGCGCCGCCCCCGGCGAGCAGCAGCCCGGGCGGGGTCGAGGACACCAGGAGCCGCGTCGACGGGCCGTACCGCGTGTCCAGTTTCTGGCCCGCCGGGGCCTGGAAGACGACGTCAAGCCGGAGCTTGCCCGGGGCCACCTCGGTGGCCTCGCGCTGGGTCCGGTGGGCCACCGACTCCACCCGTACCGCCTCCTCCGGCAGGCGCAGCCGGGTCAGCCGGTGCCGGGCCGACTCGACGACCACGAGGTCGGGGCCGACCAGGACGGCGTCGCTCGGTTCGCGCAGGTCGGTGGCGAGGGTGGTGACCTCGCCGGTCGCGGGGTCGTAGCGGCGCAGGGCGTGGTTGTAGGTGTCGCTCACGGCCACCGAGCCGTCCGGGAGCGCGGTGACGCCCAAGGGGTGCTGCAGCAGCGCCTGTTCCGCGCTGCCGTCGCGGTGGCCGAAGTCGAACAGGCCCGTGCCGACGGCGGTGTGGACGGCGCCGTCCAGGTCCACCCAGCGCAGGGCGGACGTCTCGGAGTCGGCGACCCAGAGGCGGTCGGCGGTGGCGGCGAGTCCGGAGGGCTGGGCGAACCAGGCCTCGGGACCCGGGCCGTCGACCAGTCCCTCGTTGGTGGTGCCGGCCGTGACGGCGACCGTCCGCTCGGCGGGGTCGTAGGCCCACAGCTGGTGGATGCCGGCCATGGCGATCCAGACCTTGCCGGCGAAGACGGCCACGTCCCAGGGGGAGGACAGGTCTGTCTCGCGGGCCGGGCCGGAGGTGGGCGAGCCCTGCCACCACTGGCGGCCGGTGCCGGCGAGGGTGGTGACCTCGCCGGTGGCCAGGTCGAGGCGGCGCAGCGCGTGGTTGACCGTGTCGGCGACGACGACCGAGGAGGCGTCGAGGAGAGCCAGGCCCTGCGGTTCGCTGAAGGACGCGGTCTCGGCGGTGCCGTCGGTGAACCCGCGGGCACCGGAGCCGATCCGCCGTACGACCGTCTCCCCGTCGCTCTCCAGCTCCACCAGCTGGTGCCGGGTGGTGTCGCTGACCAGGAAGGTGCCGCCCGGCAGGACGAGCGCCTTGCCCGGGAAGCGCAGGGTGGTCGGCTCCGGCTCCGGCGCCACGTAGGGACCGTCACCGCGCCGCAGGGTCCCCTTCGCCTCGTGCTCGGCCTCCAACTCCGTCACCAGCCGCTCGATCGCGTGCACATGCCCCTCGCCGGCGTGCTGCGCGACGACGTACCCCTCGGGGTCGATCACCACCAGCGTCGGCCAGGCCCGCACCGCGTACTGCTTCCAGGTCGCGAGCTCCGGGTCGTCCAGCACCGGATGCTCCACGCCGTAGCGCTCCACGGCGTCGACCACGGCCGCGTGCTCTGCCTCGTGCACGAACTTCGGCGAGTGCACCCCGATGACGACGACGGTGTCCGCGTGCTTCTCCTCCAGCTCCCGCAGCTCGTCGAGAACGTGCAGACAGTTCACGCAGCAGAAGGTCCAGAAGTCGAGCACCACGATGCGTCCGCGCAGGTCGGCCAGGGTGTACTGCTGGTCGCCCGTGTTCAGCCAGCCGCCCCGGCCCACGAGTTCGGGGGCGCGGACGCGGACGCGGCGGGGAGGAGAGTCGGTCATGGCTCAAGCGTGCCACCTGCCACTGACAGTCACGAAAGCGCGTGCCCGGTGGTCGCGTCCACGTGGTCCGGGATCTCGTCGTGGTGGTCGCCGACCGTGAGGGTGCCGCTGGGTTCGAGCAGGAGGATCTCGGTGGGGGCGGGGGCGTACGGCCGGTGCTCCGTGCCCCGGGGGACCGTGAAGACCGAGCCCTTCGGGAGGACGACCGTGCGTTCGCCGGACGGTTCGCGCAGGGCGATGTGGAGTTCCCCGTCCAGGACCAGGAAGAACTCGTCGGTGTGGTCGTGGACGTGCCAGACGTGCTCGCCCTCGACCTTGGCGACGCGCACGTCGTAGTCGTTGACGGTGGTGACGATGCGCGGGCTCCAGCGGTCCGTGAAGGATGCGAGGGCGGCGGACAGGGCGATGGGTTCGGTGGTCATGGGGTCATCGTGGGGGTGGGCCGGGCGGGTGTGCGAGTGCTAGAAATCGCACATGGCGCAAGGATCCTCTCAGCGGCCGCAGCAGCCTGTGCGCGCTCCGCATCGGGTCGCGGTGATCGTCGACGAGGGCACCAATCCCTTCGAGGTGGGTGTGGCGACCGAGCTGTTCGGACTGCCGCGGCCGGAACTGGGGCTTCCGGGGCCGCTGTACGAGGTGACTGTGTGCGCGCCCGCGCGTGAGGTGCGCATGAACCACGGGTTCTTCACGCTGACCGGGGTGGCGGGACTGGACGCGGTGGACGGCGCGGACACCCTCGTCGTACCGGGACGGCCCGACAACGTCGTCCCGCGCGGGGCCGCCGTACTCGACGCGATCCGCCGCACGCACGCGCGTGGCGCACGCGTCGTCAGCTTCTGCACCGGGACCTTCGCGCTCGCGGAGGCCGGGCTGCTGGACGAGCGGCGGGCGACAACGCACTGGCGCTGGGCGGATCTGTTCCGCGAGCTGCATCCCAAGGTGCTGTTGGAGTCGGACGTGCTCTTCGTCGACGAGGGCGATCTGCTCACGGCGTCGGGCAGCGCGGCCGCGCTCGACCTCGGCCTGCACATCTGGCGTCGCGACCACGGGGCGGAGCTGGCGAACGCCGTTTCCCGGCGGCTCGTCTTCGCCTCCCACCGGGACGGCGGGCAGCGGCAGTTCGTGGAACGGCCGGTGCCGGACGTGCCCGACGAGTCGTTGGGGCCGCTGCTGGCCTGGGCACAGGAACGGCTCGGCGAGCCGCTGACGGTCGCGGACCTGGCGGCCCGGGCGGCGGTGTCCCCCGCGACACTGCACCGCCGCTTCCGCACCCAGCTGGGCACGACCCCGCTCGGCTGGCTGACCGGGGAACGCGTCGCCCTCGCGTGCCGTCTCATCGAGCGCGGGGAGGAACGGCTGGACGTCGTCGCGGCGCGAAGCGGCCTCGGGACGGCGGCCAACCTACGCGCACGCGTGCGCAGCCGGACCGGGCTCAGCCCCTCGGCCTACCGGCGGCGTTTCGGGCCTGCGCTCAGGGAAGAGGTGGGGACATGAGATTCCAGGTACGCGACCGGCTCCTCGGCTTCGGCGAGGACTACTGGATCGAGGACGAGCACGGCGGCAAGGTCTACCTCGTCGACGGCAAGGCGATGCGCCTCAGGGACACCTTCGAGCTGAAGGACACCCACGGGCGGGTCCTGATCGACATCCACCAGAAGATGTTCGCCCTGCGCGACACCATGGTGATCGAACGGGACGGCCAGCCCCTCGCCAGGATCAGGCGCAAGCGTCTTTCCCTGCTGCGCCACCACTACCGGGTGACCCTCGCCGACGGCACCGAACTCGACGTCAGCGGCAAGATCCTCGACCGCGAGTTCGCCATCGAGTACGACGGTGAGCTGCTCGCCGTCATCTCGCGCCGCTGGCTGCACATCCGGGAGACCTACGGCGTGGACGTCGTCCGCGACGACGCGGACCCGGCGCTGCTGATCGCGGTGACGGTGTGCGTGATCCATCTGGCGGAGAAGGAACGCGAGGACGACTGAGGCAGCTGGTGACGCGGCACTAGAACGTGTGCGGGGGCTCAAGGCCCAGGACCCGGTCCTTGAGGGCCGGGAACTGCTCGCGGGTCGTCGCCACCCTCGCCGGGTCGATGTCGACGGTGAGGATCTCCTCGCCGGAGCCCGCCTCCGCCAGTACCTCGCCCCACGGATCCACCACGATCGAGTGACCCGCCTGCGGAACTCCCGCATGGCTCCCGGCCGTTCCACAGGCGAGCACGAACGCCTGGTTCTCCACCGCCCGCGCCCGGGCCAGCAGCGTCCAGTGCGCCCGGCGTCGTTCCGGCCAGCCCGCCGGGACGACGAGGGTCTCCGCGCCGGCGTCGACGAGCGAGCGGAACAGTTCGGGGAATCGGAGGTCGTAGCAGGTGGCGACGCCCAGGGTGGTGTCGGGCAGACGAACCGTCACCAGGTCGCGCCCGGCGGCCATCAGCACGGCCTCGCCCTTGTCGAAGCCGAAGCGGTGGATCTTGCGGTAGGCGGCGGCCAGGTCGCCGGACGGTGAGAAGAGGAGGGAGGTGTTGTAGAGGGGGCCGTCGGGGTCCCGCTCGGGGATCGAGCCCGCGTGCAGCCACACGCCCGCGTCGCTCGCGGCCTTCGCCATGGCCTCGTACGTCGGCCCCTCCAGCGGCTCGGCCTCCTGGGCGAAGACCTCGTAGGCGAACGCGCCCGTGGTCCACAGCTCGGGCAGCACGACGAGATCCGCCCCGGCCTGCTCCCGTACCAGTGAGGCCACCCGACGCCGACGCGATTCGACCGATTCGCCCTCGTTCACATCGATCTGGAGCAGAGAGGCGCGCACACTACCACCGTCCTGGCATTCGAGCCCTTCACACGGGCCTACGATCGTCACACGAAAGCACTGCCGGGGTGCCTCACAGCAGCGTAACTTAGCGTTCCAAGACACCCGCCGACAGCAGCCGCCACCTCCCACTGGCAACGCCGCCACCACCGCCCGTGTACCGACCGCCGAGGGGTCCCGTTCCGTGAGTCTGCATCCCACCCTCCAGCCCTACGCCGACGCCTGGACCCACTCCATCGAGGCGATATCCGAGCTGGTGCAGCCACTCGTGGAGGGAGAGTGGAACCGGCGCACCCCGTGCCCGGGCTGGTCGGTCCGTGACGTGGTCTCCCATGTCATCGGTCTGGACTGCGAGATGCTCGGCGACCCGCGCCCCATCCACACGCTGCCGCGCGACCTCTTCCACGTCACCAACGACCACCAGCGCTACATGGAGATGCAGGTCGACGTCCGCCGCCACCACACGGCGCCGGAGATGACCTCCGAGCTGGAGTACGTGGTCATCCGCCGCAACCGCCAGCTGCGCAACGAGTCGCGCGACCCGGGCACCAAGGTGCGCGGCCATCTCGGCACCGAGCTGACGCTGGAGGAGTCCATGCGGGCCCACGCGTTCAACGTGTGGGTCCACGAGCAGGACCTGCGCGCCGCCCTCGGCCGCCCCGGCAACCTCGACTCCCCCGGCGCGTACGTCGCCCGGGACATGCTGCTGGCTCAGTTGCCCGCCGTGGTGGCCGAGCGGGCGAACGCCCCGCGCAGTTCGGCGATCGTCTTCGACGTGCACGGCCCGCTGGAGTTCCTGCGCACCATACGCGTGGACATCCAGGGCCGCGGCACCCTCGAGACGGTCCCCGCGCTCGGGCCCGCCGCCACCTTCACCCTCGACTGGGAGACGTACGTACGCCTGGCCTGCGGCCGGGTGACGCCGGACGCGGTGGCGGACCGGGTGAAGGCGGAGGGCGACCCGGAGTTGACGGGCGCGGTCCTGCGGAACTTCGCGGTGACGCCGTAGGGACTGGGCCAGTTGGAGACGGTCGGAGCGGGGCGCCCGCCTCACGCGGGTACGTGCACCGTCTCCACCCGGCTCGCGACCAGCCGTTCCCGCTCGCGGCGGGCGACCCGGCGGCGCAGTCGCAGGATCTGGCTCACGCCGAGTGCCTGCAGCACGAACACCGAGGAGAAGGCGACGGTGTAGTCATCGCCGGTCGCGTCCAGGAGCACGCCGATCAGGAACAGCGTCGTCATCGAGGCGACGAAACCGCCCATGTTGGTGATTCCGGAGGCCGTGCCCTGACGCTCCGGCGGGTTGGCCGGCCGCGCGAAGTCGAAGCCGATCATCGACGCCGGTCCGCACGCGCCGAGCACCGTGCACAGCACGACCAGCAGCCACATCGGCGCGTGCGCGCCGGGCCAGGCCAGCGTGGCCGCCCACATCACGGCCGTCGCCCCGACGGTGCCGAGCGCGAGCGGCAGCCGCGCCGTGTGGTGCCGGGCGACGATCTGGCCGTAGACGAGGCCGACGACCATGTTGGACAGGACGACCAGGGTGAGCAGTTCACCGGCCGCCGCACGGGACAGGCCCTGCGCCTGGACCAGGAACGGCAGGCCCCACAGCAGCAGGAAGACCATCGCCGGGAACTGGGTGGTGAAGTGCACCCACAGGCCGAGGCGCGTCCCCGGCTCCCGCCAGGAGGCCACGATCTGACGGCGTACGTAGGCTGCGCCCTGGTGCGGGAAGGGCTCCGGCTCGTGGCCCTCGGGGTGGTCCTTGAGGAACAGCAGCATCAGGACCAGGACGAGGACTCCGGCGAGCGCGCTGCCCGCGAAGGCGGGCGTCCAGCCGACGCCGTGCAGCAGCCGGGCCAGGACCAGGGTGGAGACCAGGTTGCCCGCCATGCCGACCAGGCCCGCGAGCTGCGCGATCATCGGCCCCCGGCGGACCGGGAACCAGCGGCTGCCCAGCCGCAGCACGCTGATGAAGGTCATCGCGTCACCGCAGCCGAGCAGCGCGCGGGAGGCGAGGGCCGTGCCGTAGGAGGGGGAGAACGCGAACCCGAGCTGGCCCGCCGTGAACAGCACGGTGCCCAGGGCCAGCACCTTCTTGGTGCCGAGCCGGTCCACCAGCAGACCGACGGGTATCTGCATGCCGGCGTACACCAGCAGCTGCAGGATCGAAAAGGTCGACAGGGCGGAGGCGTTCACATGGAAGCGGTCGGCGGCGTCCAGACCGGCCACTCCCAGCGACGTACGGAAGATGACGGCGACGAAGTACACCGAGACGCCGATGCCCCAGACGGCGATCGCGCGCCGGCCGCCCGGAGGATCGCCCGGCAGGGTGACGGAGGAGGAGCTCATCGGACCTCCCCCCGGGCCAGGTGGGAGAACCAGCCCACATGCCGGTGGACGATCCCGACGGCCGCCTCCGCGTCCCCCGAGCGCAGCGCCTCGAGGATCTCCTCGTGCTCGGCGAGGGTCTTGGCGATCCGGTCGGGGTGCGAGTGCATGATCGCGACACCCATCCGCAGCTGCCGGTCGCGGAGCTGGTCGTAGAGGCGGGAGAGGATCTCGTTGCCCCCGCTGCGCACGATCTCGGCGTGGAAGCAGCGGTCGGTGACCGCGGCGGCGGCCAGGTCCCCGGCGGCGGCCTGCTGCTTCTGCCGGGCCAGCAGCTCCTCCAGCCTTTCGACGAGCCCGGCGGGAGCGGGTACGGCCTTCCTCGCCGCGTGTTCCTCCACCAGCAGCCGGGTCTCGACCACGTCCGCGATCTCCTGCGCGGAGACCGCGAGGACCAGGGCGCCCTTCTTCGGGTAGAGCCTGATCAGCCCCTCCACCTCGAGCCGCAGCAGGGCCTCGCGCACCGGGGTCCGCGAGACCCCGACGGCCTCGGCGAGCTCGCCCTCGGTGAGCAGGGTCCCGCCCTCGTAGCGGCGCTCCAGGACGCCCTGCTTGACGTGGGTGTAGACGCGGTCGGCGGCGGGCGGTTGCTTGGCGGTCAGAGTCCCGGGGCTGGTCATGCGAACAGCATAGATACAACACGTACACATGAGGGATCGGGTCCAGCATCCGGACGCGCCACATGCGGACGAATCACCCGTCCCACAAACCCCGCCCAGCAACAGTGCAACCAACTGTGCTATTTACGTGTCTCACACATGCGGCCCCCTTTCGCTTCCCGTCCAACTCGGCCGCACATCAGGGGCTTTCAACATAATCGGGGTATATCAGTTGATTACCGCCATCACCGGCACCCAGGGCAGCCGCCTCCGCCGAGCCGCCGCGGTCAGTGTCACCGCCGGCGCCGTTCTCGCGGCCGGGGCCTTCGCCGCGGCACCCGCGCAGGCCGTCACCGTGCCCTCCATCGTGGCCAAGGGCGGCTACGTCATGAACAACGCGAACGCGTCGACGCTGTACGGCAAGGCGCAGGACACGAAGCGTTCGACGGGCTCCACCACGAAGATCATGACCGCGAAGGTCGTGCTCGCGCAGCCGAACCTGAACCTGGACAAGAAGGTCACGATCCAGAAGGCGTACAGCGACTACGTCGTCGCCAACAACGCCTCCCAGGCGCACCTGATCGTCGGCGACAAGGTCACCGTCCGTCAGCTGCTGTACGGGCTGATGCTGCCCTCCGGCTGCGACGCCGCCTACGCGCTCGCCGACACCTACGGCTCGGGCACGACGCGGGACGCGCGCGTGAAGTCGTTCATCGGCAAGATGAACAAGGCCGCGACGGACCTCGGCCTGAAGAACACGCACTTCGACTCGTTCGACGGCATCGGCAACGGCAACAACTACTCGACGCCGCGCGACCTGACGAAAATCGCGAGCAGCGCGATGAAGAACGCCAACTTCCGCGCGATCGTCAAGACGACGTCGTACACGGCGAAGACGGTCACCAAGACGGGCTCCATCCGCACGATGGCCCCGTGGACCAACACCAACGGTCTGCTCAGCAGCTACAGCGGCACGATCGGCGTGAAGACCGGCTCGGGCCCGGAGGCCGGGTACTGCCTGGTCTTCGCCGCGACCCGGGGCGGCAAGACGGTCATCGGCACGGTGCTGTCCTCCACGTCCATCCCGAACCGCGAGGCGGACGCGAAGAAGCTCATGAACTACGCCTTCGCCAGGCTCGGCTGACGCCGGCTCGGCAATCGTCCGGAGGGGCCCCTCGCGACAGGCGAGGGGCCCTTCTTCTCTGGAGTCGCGGGATGACCGAGCCCACCTACCTCACCGCGGTCCGCCAGTCGTACGACACCGTCGCCGCCGCCTACGCCGAGACGGTCAGGGCGCCGACGGAACTGGACCCGCTCTCCCGCGCGATGCTCGGCCTGTTCGCCGAGACCGTGCGGGACCACGGCCCCGGGCCGGTGGCGGACCTCGGCTGTGGGCCGGGGCTGGTGACGGCGTATCTCGCGAGGCTCGGGGTGCCGGTGTTCGGCCTCGACCTGTCACCGAAGATGGTCGAACTGGCCGCCCGGGCCAACCCCGAGGTCGCCTTCGCGGTGGGCTCGATGACGGCCCTGCCCCTGCGGACAGGCGCTCTGGGCGGCATTCTCGCCTACTACTCCACCCATCACACTCCTCCGGACCGCCTCCCCGCCCTCTACGCCGAGTTGCGCCGCGCGCTGGCCCCGGGCGGACTCCTGATGCTGGCCGGCCACGCGGGGGACGGCGGCGCGCCTCTCCGCCCGACCCGGGCGTACGGCGGGCTCCCGGTCTCCTACGAGACCCACCTGCTCCCACCGGCCCGCCTGGCGGAACTGCTGGAAGAGGCCGGACTGGTGGTCACCGCCCGCCTGGTCCAGGAACCGGAGGGCGGTGGCCGACGGAGGATCGCGACCCTGCTGGCTCACAAACCGCGCGTCACGCCCAGCTGATCAGCCTCTTCGGCTGTTCGAGGATCGCCGCGACGTCCGCCAGGAACCTGGAGCCCAGTTCCCCGTCCACCAGCCGGTGGTCGAAGCTCAGGGCCAGGGTCGTCACCTGACGTGGCTTCACCTTGCCCTTGTGGACCCACGGCTGGAGCTTGATCGCGCCGACCGCGAGGATCGCCGACTCCCCGGGGTTGAGGATCGGCGTGCCCGTGTCGACGCCGAAGACGCCGACGTTGGTGATGGTCACCGTGCCGCCCTGCATGGCGGCCGGGGACGTCCTGCCCTCGCGGGCCGTGGAGACCAGTTCGCCCAGGGACTCGGCGAGTTGGGGCAACGTCTTCGCGTGGGCGTCCTTGATGTTCGGGACGATCAGGCCCCGGGGAGTGGCCGCCGCGATGCCCAGGTTGACGTAGTGCTTGAGGACGATCTCCTGGGCCGCCTCGTCCCAGGACGCGTTGATGTCCGGGTTGCGCTTGACGGCGACCAGCAGTGCCTTGGCGGTCAGCAGCAGGGGGTTCACGCGCAGACCCGCGAACTCCTTGTCCTGCTTGAGCTCCTCGACCAGCTTCAGGGTCCGGGTCACGTCCACCGTCACGAACTCCGTGACGTGCGGCGCGGTGAACGCCGAGCCGATCATCGCCTGCGCGGTCGCCTTGCGGACGCCCTTGATCGGGACGCGGGTCTCGCGGCCCGCGTCGTACGTCGGCACGGGCGCGGTCGCCACGGGCGCCGAGGGCGTCTCCACCGCCGGTTCCGGCGTCTGGGGCGGCGGCGCCACCGCCGCGTGGACGTCCTCCCGGGTGATGATGCCGTCCGGGCCGGACGGGGTGACCGTCGCCAGGTCGACGCCCAGGTCCTTGGCCAACTTGCGCACCGGCGGCTTGGCCAGCGGGCGGGGCTTCTCCGCGGAGGCCGGCGTCGCCCCGTGGCCGTTCAGCTCCGTCTGGAGCGCCGTCGACGCCTGGGAGACCACGACCTCCGGGCCCTTGCGTGGGCGGCGCTTGGTGGAGGACGTCGCCACGCCGTAGCCGACGAGCACCGGCTGTCGGCCCTCCGGCTTCTGCTCCTCGGCCGGCACGGGGGCCTCGGCAGCGGACTCAGCCGGTGGCTCCGCCCCACCCGAGACGTCCACAGCGATGATCGGCGTGCCGACATCCACCGTGGTGCCCTCGGGGAAGTGCAGGTCGCGGACCACACCGTCGTACGGGATGGGCAGTTCGACGGCCGCCTTCGCCGTCTCGACCTCGCACACCACCTGGCCGTCGGTGACCGTGTCGCCGGGCTGGACGTACCACTTGAGGATCTCGGCCTCGGTGAGCCCCTCGCCCACGTCCGGCATCTTGAACTCGCGTACGGACGCTTGCGTCATCGTCGTCACGACCCTCTCCTCAGTACGCCAGGGCGCGGTCGACGGCGTCGAGCACCCGGTCCAGGCCCGGCAGGTACTCCTCCTCCAGGCGGGCCGGCGGGTAGGGGGCGTGGTAGCCGCCGACCCGGAGCACCGGGGCCTCCAGGTGGTAGAAGCAGCGCTCCGTGATCCGGGCGGCGATCTCCGCGCCCGAGCCGAAGAACACCGGTGCCTCGTGGACCACGACCAGGCGGCGGGTCTTCTCCACCGACGTCTGGATGGAGTCGAAGTCCAGCGGCGAGATCGAGCGCAGGTCCAGCACCTCCAGCGACTTGCCCTCCTCGGCGGCCGCGTCGGCGACCTCCTGGCAGAGCTTCACCATGGGGCCGTACGCGGCGAGGGTGAGGTCGGTGCCGGCGCGGACGACCTGCGCCTTGTGCAGCGGCCCGGGGATGGCCTCGGGGTTGACCTCGGCCTTGTCCCAGTACCGCCGCTTCGGCTCGAAGAAGATCACCGGGTCGTCGCTCTGGATGGCCTGCTGCATCATCCAGTAGGCGTCCGAGGCGTTGGAGGGACTGACCACCTTCAGCCCCGAGACGTGCGCGAACAGGGACTCCGGGGACTCGGAGTGGTGCTCGACCGCGCCGATGCCGCCGCCGTAGGGGATGCGCACGACGACCGGGAGCTTGACCTTGCCCAGGGAGCGGGCGTGCATCTTCGCGAGCTGGGTGACGATCTGGTCGTAGGCCGGGAAGACGAAGCCGTCGAACTGGATCTCCACGACCGGGCGGTAGCCGCGCAGGGCGAGGCCGATGGCCGTGCCGACGATGCCGGACTCGGCGAGGGGGGTGTCGATGACGCGGCTCTCGCCGAAGTCCTTCTGCAGTCCGTCCGTCACCCGGAAGACGCCGCCGAGCTTGCCGACGTCCTCGCCCATGACGAGGACCTTCGGGTCCGACTCCAGGGCGCGGCGCAGCGACTCGTTGATCGCCTTGGCCAGGGCCATCTTCTCCGCTGCCATGGTCAGACCCCCTCTGCCTCGGTGAACGACGCCTGGTAGGCGGCGAACTGGGCTCGCTCCTCGTCGACGAGCGCGTGCCCGTCCGCGTACACGTTCTCGAAGATGGCGAAGTGGTCCGGGTCCGGCATGGCGCGGACCGCCTCGCGCACTCGTTTGCCCAACGCCTCGGACTCGGCCTCGAGTTCCGCGAAGAATCCCTCGTCCGTGTGGTTTGAGGCCTCCAGGTAGCGGCGGAGCCGCAGGATCGGGTCCTTCGCCTCCCAGGCCTCGCGCTCCTCGTCGGCCCGGTACTTGGACGGGTCGTCGGAGGTGGTGTGGGCGCCCATGCGGTACGTGTACGCCTCGACCAGGGTCGGCCCCTCACCGCTGCGGGCCCGCTCCAGCGCCCACCTGGTCACCGCGAGACAGGCCAGCACGTCGTTGCCGTCCACCCGGACGCCCGGGAAGCCGTAGCCCTGCGCGCGCTGGTAGAGCGGGACGCGGGTCTGCTTCTCGGTCGGCTCGGAGATCGCCCACTGGTTGTTCTGGCAGAAGAACACGACCGGGGCGTTGTAGACCGCGGAGAAGGTGAACGATTCGGCCACGTCGCCCTGGCTGGAGGCACCGTCGCCGAAGTAGGCGATCACCGCGCTGTCGGCGCCGTCCTTGGCGATGCCCATCGCGTAGCCGGTGGCGTGCAGCGTCTGGGAGCCGATGACGATGGTGTAGAGGTGGAAGTTGTTGCTGTTGGGGTCCCAGCCGCCGTTGTTCACCCCGCGGAACATGCCGAGCAGGTTGGTCGGGTCGACCCCGCGGCACCAGGCGACGCCGTGCTCGCGGTAGGTCGGGAAGACGTAGTCGTCCTCGCGGGTGGCCCGGCCGGAGCCGATCTGGGCGGCCTCCTGGCCGAGCAGCGAGGCCCACAGGCCGAGCTCGCCCTGGCGCTGCAGGGAGGTGGCCTCGGCGTCGAAGCGGCGGGTGAGGACCATGTCGCGGTAGAGGCCGCGGAGATCTTCGGGGGTGAGGCCGGCGACGTACTTGTCGTACTCGGGGCTCTTCAGGCGCTCGCCCTCGGGCGTCAGCAGCTGAACGAGTTCGGGCTTGGTGCTCGGGGACTTCTTCGTCCCGGCGCTGCGTCGCGGCCTGCGCGCGGCAGTGCTCTCCACGGTCACGTGTGCTCCTCCGTCGGTCCGGCCCCCGGGGTTGCCGGGAACCAGTACGGCTCACCCGTTCCGGCACCCGTGCACGGGGTGGGTGCCACTCGGCCGGAACAGGCGTGACAAGGTGCCCCGGCGAGCGCCCTGCAACAGGCACGTTACCCAGTGCTCCACATCTCTGTGAAACCCCTCCTGACCTGGGTTTTTGCTTGGATTTCCAAGTAAATCCGCAGAGCCGGGAACATCTCCTGGTCACAGCCTTGCAGGGGGCCGGAACAACGGCACGTTATATCGGTGACCCAGGTCACGGGAAGAGTCTTCCTGAGGGGCCCGCGCGTGGCGCGCCCCTCAGTACCACCCCTCGTACGTCAGCCGAGGCCGCCGAGCCCGCTCGTCGCGCCGGTGCCCGTCGGGTTCGGCGAGCCGCCCCCCGGCGGAGCCGACTGCGACTGGCTCGGCGGCTGCTGGCTCGGCTGCGAGGTCGTCGGATTGTTCGACGGCTGGTTCGTCGGCTCGCTGGTCGCACTGTGGGTCGGCCGGTGCGAGGGCGTGTACGTCGGCGAGTAGTTCCCGGAGCCGGAGCCCGTCCCGGAGCCGTTGTTCGTGGCGGTGTCGGTGGGCTGGTTGCTGACCTGGTCGCTCGGCGACGAGGTGGCCGTGCCGTCCTTGGTGCTCTGCGAGGTCGTCGGCGACTCGCTGGTTCCCGGGCCGCCACCGCTCCCGCTGCCGTTCTGCAGCGCCAGCGCGACGCCGGCCGCGATGGCGATCACCGCGAGGACCGCCAGGATCCACAGCTTGCCGCGGCCGCTGCCCTGGTTGCCGTGGCCCTCGAAGCCTCCGTCGTCCCCGCCCCCGCGGTAACCGCCCGGCAGGATCGGCTGCGGGATCTGCGTCGTGCCGGAGCCGTCGGCGGGGTGCGGCAGGACCGTCGTACTGGCGAAGCCGGCGGACGGGGTGTGCCGGCCCTCGTGCAGGTCGACCGGGCCGGTGTTCCAGGTGCCGGTGTGGCCGCCCTGGTCGTACAGCATCTGCAGCCCGTACTGGACCAGCCCGCGCATCTCCTCGGCGGTCTGGAAGCGGTCGTCGGGCTCCTTGGCGAGGGAGCGCATGACCAGGCCGTCCAGCTCCGGCGGGGAGGCGCCCTCGGAGATCTGGGACGGCGGGACGGGAATGTCCTGGACGTGCTGGTAGACCACCGACAGCGGGGTCTCACCGACGAACGGGGGCCGCAGGGCGAGGAGTTCGTAGAGCAGGCAGCCCGTCGCGTACAGGTCGGAGCGGTGGTCGACGGCCTTGCCGAGCGCCTGCTCCGGGGAGAGGTACTGGGGCGTGCCCATGACCATGCCGGTCTGCGTCATCGTCGTGGACGCGCCGTGCAGGGCGCGGGCGATGCCGAAGTCCATGACCTTGACGGCGCCGTTGTGCGTGATGATGACGTTCGCCGGCTTGATGTCCCGGTGCACGATGCCGTGCTGGTGCGAGTAGGCGAGCGCCTCCAGGACGCCGGAGACGATGATCAGGGCCTGCTCGGGGCCCGGCGCCTCGGCGTTGATGAGGAGGTCGCGGATGGTGCGCCCCTCGACGATCTCCATGACGATGTACGGAACGCTCTGGCCGCCCACGTAGTCCTCGCCGGAGTCGTACACGGCGACGATCGCGTGGTGGTTGAGCCCGGCCACCGACTGGGCCTCGCGCGTGAAGCGCGCCTTGGAGACCGGGTCCTCGGCGAGGTCGGCGCGCAGCAGTTTCACCGCGACGGTGCGCCCGAGACGCACGTCCTCCGCGGCGAACACCTCCGCCATGCCGCCCCGGCCGAGTCTGCGGGTCAGCCGATACCGGCCGTCCCCGACAAGTCCGCCGTTGCCCCACATCTCCGGCGCATCTGACATACCGCCGCCAGTCGCCTCGGGGTCGGACGGGCCCTGAGCGCGCTGCTGCTGCTCCATCAGTCCTCGCCGTCGTTTCTGCCCGCGGTGCGCGCGGTGTTGTTACGGTCTCCGTCGGCCACGCTACAGCCTCAGCGCAAGCCGCCGGTCCGAGAAGGGGACCGGAACCGGCACGAGACGGACCGGCCATCAAACCGTCTTCCGGTGTGGTCGTGCAAATCCTGTGTACCGGCCGTACAGCCTCTGTAACGCTCGCGCGACGCTTCTTTCGCGTACGGTCACGGAACGGGCACCGCGCTTGACGTGTCAGTGCCCTCGGGCAGACTTGGCCGGGAATGAGCCATTCGATCAACGACAGCCGGGCCGGCGCCTGAAGGCCGATGGGGGACACGCAACATGAGCCAGGACGCCGCACAAGGCCGGTACGCGGGGCAGGCGCTCGCCGGCGGCCGCTATCAGCTGCGGGACTTGCTCGGCGAGGGCGGCATGGCCTCCGTGCACCTGGCGTACGACGCCACGCTGGACCGGCAGGTCGCGATCAAGACACTCCACAGCGACCTCGGCCGCGAGCAGGCCTTCCGCGAGCGTTTCCGGCGTGAGGCGCAGGCCGTGGCCAAGCTCACGCACACCAACATCGTGTCGGTCTTCGACACCGGCGAGGACAGCCTCGACGGGATGACGACCCCGTACATCGTCATGGAGTACGTCGAGGGCCGCCCACTCGGCTCGGTGCTCGAGGAGGACGTACGGCAATGCGGCGCGATGCCCGCCGACAAGGCGCTGAAGGTCACCGCGGACGTGCTCGCGGCGCTGGAGATCAGCCACGAGATGGGGCTGGTCCACCGGGACATCAAGCCGGGCAACGTGATGATGACCAAGCGCGGCGTGGTCAAGGTGATGGACTTCGGCATCGCGCGCGCGATGCAGTCCGGTGTGACGTCCATGACACAGACCGGCATGGTCGTCGGCACCCCGCAGTACCTCTCACCCGAACAGGCCCTGGGCCGCGGCGTCGACGCCCGCTCCGACCTCTACTCGGTCGGCATCATGCTGTTCCAACTGGTCACCGGGCGCCTCCCGTTCGACGCGGACTCCCCGCTGGCCATCGCGTACGCGCACGTCCAGGAGGAGCCGGTCGCGCCCTCCTCGATCAACCGGGCGCTGCCCCCGGCCGTGGACGCGCTGGTCGCCCGCGCGCTGAAGAAGAACCCGAACGAACGCTTCCCGAACGCCGTCGCCATGCGTGACGAGTGCCTGCGGGTGGCCGCGTCCTTCCAGGCCGCCCCGCCCAGCATCGTGCCGGGCGCCCCGGCGCAGAGCGGCGCCGGCGTCGGCTCGGCCGTCTTCCCGCCGGTCGACCGGGCGACCCCGCCGTCCTCGGGCCCGGTGCAGACGCCGTACCAGCCGCCGACGCCGCACCCGTACTCCACGCCCGCGCCCTCGCCGTCGTACGGCTACCCGCGGCAGGGCGGCTACCAGACGCCCGCCGGGTACGGCGGACAGCCCTCCACACCGCCGCCGTACAACATCACGCCGCAGCCCGCCACGCCCGTGCCCCCTGTCGGCGAGCGGAACAACAAGCCGGTCGTCGTGGGCGCGGTCATCGTGTCGATCATCGCCATCACCGGGCTGCTGGCGGCCGTGCTGGTCAGCGGCGGCGGCAACAAGGACAAGAGCGCGAGCGGGAGCGGCGGCACGAGCCCGTCGGCGACGCGGGTGGCGGGCTACCGAGGCCCCGACACCACGAAGACGATCGACAAGACCGAGTGCACCGAGCCGCAGGAGTCGTACACCGACCCGCACAAGATCCAGGTCCCCGACTTCCGGTACAAGGACATCGGCTCCGTCAAGAAGTGCCTGCAGGCCGCCGGCTGGTCGTTGAAGATCGACAACTACGACGAGAACACCTTCGGCCAGGGCGCGGTGATCGACCAGTTCCCGGCGGCCGGCTCGGACGTCAGCCCGAAGAACGTCGAGCTGGAGCTCCGGGTCTCCACGGGCAACCCGGCGTCCTGACCCGGACCTGCGAAGGGCCCGGACAGCCTCGGCTGCCGGGCCCTCACCCGTGGATGTACGCGGTTACAGGTACGGTCCGCCCGAACGGCCGCCCGCATGGCCGTCCTCGCCCAAGCCCTGGGCGACGCCCGGCGGCAGGGCGCGGCGCATCTGCTCCAACTGGGCCCGCGCCGCCATCTGCTGGGCGAACAGCGTGGTCTGGATGCCGTGGAAGAGGCCCTCCAGCCAGCCCACCAACTGCGCCTGCGCGATCCGCAGTTCCGCGTCGCTCGGGGTGCCCTCGTCCTGGAACGGCAGGGACAGCCTCTCCAGCTCCTCCACCAGCTCCGGCGCGAGCCCGTCCTCCAGCTCCTTCACCGAGCTGCGGTGGATGTCCTTGAGCCGGGCCCGGCTCGCCTCGTCCAGAGGAGCCGCCCGCACCTCCTCCAGGAGCTGCTTGATCATGCTGCCGATCCGCATCACCTTGGCCGGCTGCTCGACCTGCTCCGTCACCGGAATCTCGCGGGAGTCGTCGTCGCCTCCGCCGCCAATCGCCATGCCGTCCTGGCCAACGACCAGGATCTGGGGATTCTCCGGCGACCGTTCGTTCCTCGGCATCTCCATGCCGCCATTCTCTCGCACCCCTGCATCTCACCATCGTGGTGCCCCCCGTACGGGGTGATCCACCGTTCACGCCGTGAAGGTTTGCGTCACTTCCCGTCGCGCTCGGTGACTGTCAGCTGGGTCGGGCGGGCTTCGGTGGTGTCCCCTCGGTCAGCGGACAGCTCCCCGCGTTCGCTTTTTGGCGGAGTCCGGAATGCCGGATGCGCGGCTGGATGTGACGGTGGGGGCATGACTCGATGGGTGCGTGCGGTGCGGGCGGCGGGACTGCTGGCGGGGGTGGGAGCGGGGTTCCTCGCGGGCGCGGACGCGACGGCGTACGCGAGCGTTCCGACGCCCGGCTCCGTATCGGCGTCCCCCACCGCACGTACGGCCGCTCCCGGGCCCCGTACGCCCGCCCCCGGGCCCACGCCCTCGGCCACCGCTCCGTCCGCCCAGCCGTCCCGCGCCGGGAGCCGGGCGGGTGAGGGGCGGGAGCGGCCCGGACGGCGTGAGGAGACGGCGTCGGCGGACGAGGAGGCGACGGGCCCGGAGAACGAGGAGACCGCGCAACCGGACGGGAACGGCGTGGACGGTGGCGACGGGGGAGTCACCGAAAGCGCCGCCGTGTCCGAGCCGCCCCAGGCTGCCGCTCAGGCGACGCCGGTACCCTCGGTCCGGCAGACCGTCACGCGGGCGGCACCCCCCGCCGAGCCCGTCCTGCGCGTCCTGCCGCTGGGCAGCGGCCTGGTCCTGATCGGGCTCGGTCTGGGGCTCGCGTTCGTCGGTCTGCGCCTGCGCCGGACGTGACACCCCCGGCCCGGTGCGGCCTCAGGGCGCGATGAGCAGCACCTTTCCCACGTGGCCGCTCTCCTCCACCACGCGGTGGGCGGTCGCCGCGTCGCTCATCGGGATCTCCCGGTCGACGACGGGACGGACGTGACCGGCGGCGATCAGCGGCCAGACGTGTTCGCGTACGGCCGCCACGATCGCCGCCTTCTCACCCAGCGGGCGGGCCCGCAGCGAGGTCGCGCTGATGGCGGCCCGCTTGGCCAGGAGCGCGCCGATGTTCAGCTCGCCCTTGACGCCGCCCTGCAGGCCGATGATGGCGAGCCGGCCGTTGACGGCGAGCGTCCGGACGTTCCGGTCCAGGTACTTGGCGCCCATGTTGTCGAGGATGACGTCCGCCCCGGCGCCGTCCGTGGCGCGCCTGACCTCCTCGACGAAGTCCTGCTCCTTGTAGTTGACCAGGATGTCGGCGCCCAGTTCGGCGCACTGGTCGAGTTTCTCCTTGCTGCCGGCCGTGACCGCGACCTTCGCGCCGACGGCCTTGGCGAGCTGGATCGCCATCGTGCCGATGCCACTGGAGCCGCCGTGCACCAGCAGCGTCTCGCCCGGGCGCAGATGGGCGACCATGAAGACGTTCGACCAGACCGTGCAGACCACCTCGGGCAGCGCGGCGGCCTGCCGGAGGTCCAGCCCCTCGGGCACCGGCAGCAGCTGTCCGGCGGGGACGACGACCTTCTCGGCATAGCCGCCACCCGCCAGCAGCGCGCACACCTCCTCGCCGACGGCCCAGCCGGAGACACCCGGCCCCAGCGCGGCGATGCGGCCCGAGCACTCCAGGCCCGGGTACTCGGAGGCACCGGGCGGGGGATCGTAGAAGCCCATCCGCTGCATGATGTCGGCCCGGTTGACGGCACTGGCCACCACCTCGACCAGCACCTCGCCCTCGCCGGGCACCGGATCGGGGACCTCGCCCCACACCAGGGCCTCGGGTCCGCCAGGTTCGGGAATCGTGATCGCATGCATACAGGGACGCTACTGCTTCCCGGCGCTCCGGCGCCGCGCAGGGCAGGGCAGGGCAGGCCCGGATCAGTTCCGCGGCATGGGCCGGACGTCCGGCGCGACCTGGTTGCCCGGCGTCACCCGCACGATCGTGATCAGACGATCGGTCAACTGCAGCTTCCCGATGGCCGGATCGTCGTATCCGAGCACCCGGTGCCCGCGTACGACGCTCACCACCAGGTCCTGCGTCTCGCGCGGCCCCTTGCCCGCCTCCGCCTTGGTGACCGGCCGTTCGGCCATGTCGAGCCCGCTGCCCTGCTGGATGAGGTCCTCCATCACCATGCCCGCCGCGGGGCTGAGCACCGACAGTACGAGCAGCCGGCCCGCGGCGCTCGCGCTGGTGATCACCGCGTCGGCGCCGGACTGCTCGAGCAGCGGAGCGTTCTCCTCCTCGCGCACCGCGGCAACGATCTTCGCACCACGGTTGAGCTGCCGGGCCGTGACGGCGACGAGCACGGCCGTGTCGTCGCGCTGGGTCGCGATGATGATCTGCCGCGCCCGGTGCACCTCGGCCCGCTTCAGCACCTCGCTGCGGGTCGCGTCACCTATGACGCCGGCGTACCCGTCGGCCGTCGCCGCGTCGATCGCCTTCGTGGCGGGACCACGACGACCGCTCATTCCTCAGCCCGGTAGCGCAGACGGTCTGGATCGCCGAACGCCCCTTCGTCCCGAACCCGACGACGACGGTGTGATCTCGCAACGCGGACCTCCAATGGTTCAAACGCCACTCCTCCCGGGTGCGTTCGGTGAGGACCTCGAGGGTGGTGCCGACCAGGATGATCAGGAAGAGCACGCGCAGGGGCGTGATGACGAGGATGTTGGTGAGCCGGGCGCCGTGGCTGACCGGGGTGATGTCGCCGTATCCGGTCGTGGAGAGGGTGACGGTCGCGTAGTGGAAGGCGTCGACGAGGTCGATCGAGCCGTCGGCGTTGTCGTTGTAGCCCTCGTGGTCGGCGTAGACGACGAGCGCGGTCGTAACCAGCACCAGGAGGGCCATCAGCAGGCGCTTGGCGACCTGTTGGATCGGCCGCTCCACCACCTTGCGCGGGAGTTTCACCCGATGGGTCACGAGATGTCCGTCCGCCTGGCGGGCGACGGCGTCATGGCCCGGAAGTTTCACGTGAAACACACCTCGATCCCGGCGGACGCCCAGGGCAGATCGAGGAGTTCCAGCTCCTGACCCGCCCGAGCGCCGCCGGGCGGTACGACCGCGAGGGCGTCGGCCGCCGCGATGCCCCGCAGCATGGCCGGCCCGTTGTAGTGCAGCGCTACGGCGACATCGCCGCGCAGCACGACGGGGATGAGCCGGGTGTCGTACGGGTGCCCGTGTGCCGTCTCCTGCAGGGGCAGCGCGTACGGCTCGGGGGCGGGGTGCGCGGCGAGGGTGCGCAGCAGGGGTTCGGCGAGGGTGAGCAGACCGGAGACGGCGGCGAGGGGGTTACCGGGGAGGCCCACGAGGTGCTGGTCGTCCTTGGTGCGGGCCAGCAGCATGGGATGGCCGGGGCGCACCTTGACGCCGTCCACGAGGAGTTCGGCACCGAGGCTGTCGAGCGTGGGGTGGACGTGGTCGACGGGGCCGGAGGCGGTGCCGCCGGTGGTGACGACCAGGTCGGCGGTGGAGCCGGCGATCGCCTTGCGCAGTGCCTTGGCATCGTCGCCGAGCCGGCGTACGGCGGTGACCTCGGCGCCGAGCGCGCGCAGCCAGGGCGGGAGCATCGGCCCGAGCGCGTCCCGGATCAGGCCGTCGTGCGGCCGTCCCTCGGTCAGCAACTCGTCGCCGAGGACGAGGACCTCGACGCGGGGGCGGGGTACGGCGGTGAGGGTGTCGTACCCGGCTGCCGCGGCGAGCCCGAGCACGGCCGGGGTCACCAGGGTGCCGACGGGCAGGAGTTGGTCGCCGGAGCGGCACTCCTGGCCGCGGGGCCGGATGTCCTGGCCGTGGTGCATGTCCCGGGTGGCGTGCAGGCGGCCCTGGGCGTCGGTGCGGCCGTGTTCGGTGCGCAGGACGGCGGTGGTGTCCAGGGGAACGCGGGCGCCGGTGGCGATCCGCACGGCCTCGCCGTCGGTGAGCGGCTCCGGCTCCGCGTGGCCGGCCAGCACGCCCTCGTCCCGCACGTCCCAGGGGCCGGGCCCGGCGACCGCCCAGCCGTCCATCGCCGAGGTGTCGAAGGAGGGCAGGTCGGTGAGTGCGGTCACAGGAGCGGCGAGAGTGAGGCCGAGAGCGGAGTCCATGGCGACCGAGACGGGGGCGCGGCCGGCGGCCCGGACGGCGGCACGGGCGGCACGGGCGGCGATCGCGCGGGCCTCGTGCCAGGGGGTGGCCCGGTGGTGGGCGTCCGACGAGTGGGCGCCGTGCCCGCCCGGCGCGGGGACTTCGGGCGTACGACCGCCGGGGTCGCCCGTGGGGGTGCGGCCACCGTGTTCGTTCACCAGCGCAAGCACCTCCTCGACGTCGAGGTCCTCGGCGTCCTCGCCGGTCCGGGTGGAACGGGCGGTCATCCGGCGTCCGGGCGGGTGTCGGGCGTGGCGTCCGGGGCGGCGTCGGCCTTGTCCGCGGCGGCCTCCTCGGCCCAGCGCAGGGCGAGCGCGGCGGCCTTGCGGGCGGCCTCGGCGACGGCTTCGGGGCCTCCCCCGGCCCGTCCGGCCGCGTAGCCGACGAGGAAGGTGGTCAGGGGCGCGGCGGGCCTGGCCACACCGTGCGCTGCGTCGCGGGCGAGGTCGAGCAGGACGCCGGTGTCGACGTCGAGGTCGATGCCCAGCTCGTCCTTGGCTGCGGAGATCCATTCATCCAACACGTGCCCATGCTCCCTGATACGTGCCCTGGCGGTGGCGATGTCGTCCCAGGTGTCGCAGTCGAAGGACGCGACCGGGTCGGGGACGCGGATGAAGTCGAGCGCGGCGGTCAGCCGGCGCAGAGGGAGGCCGGTGAGGCCGTCGTGCTCCCCGGCGAGCGCGGTCAGTTCGCGGTGCAGTGCCTGCGTGCGGTACGCGGCGACGAGGGGCTGGTCGCGGGCGTCGGCGTCGGTGAGCAGGGCACCGTCGGCGGTACCCGTGCCGAGGGCGGCCAGCAGTCGGCGGACCGTCCCCGCCTCGATGAACGGAAGGTCGGCGGACAGGACGACGACCTGCTCGGCCGTGGTGTGCCGCAGTCCGGCGCCGAGAGCGGCGAGGGGGCCCGCGCCGGGCGGGTCCTCGCGGGTCCACAGCACCGACCGTGGGGTGGGGCGGGGGTCGGCCACGACGACGGTGGTGCGCGCGTCGGCGCAGGCGGTGAGCACCCGGTCGAGCAGGGCGCGTCCGCCGACCCGGACGCCCGGTTTGTCGGCGCCGCCGAGCCGCCGGGCCCCGCCCCCGGCGAGCACGACGGCGTCGTACGCCGGATCGGGGCCGGAGGCGTCCGGGCGCTCGTACGAGGTCACCCCATGAGTATGCGGGCCGTCACGATCACAGGGAACGTGCGGGCGTCCACGCCGTCACAGCGTGCGCAGCAGCACCGCCGGCGCTTCCACGCAGTCGGCCACGTACCGCAGGAAGCCGCCCGCCGTGCCGCCGTCGCACACCCGGTGGTCGAAGGTGAGCGAGAGCTGCACGACCTGCCGCACCGCCAGCTCGCCCTCGTGCACCCACGGCTTGGGGACGATCCGGCCGACGCCCAGCATGGCCGCCTCGGGGTGGTTGATGATCGGTGTGGAGCCGTCGACGCCGAAGACCCCGTAGTTGTTCAGCGTGAAGGTGCCGCCGGTGAGGTCCGCGGGGGTGAGGCCTCCCGTGCGGGCGGCCTCGGTCAGCCGGGCGAACTCCGCGGTCAGCGACTCGGCGTCGCGTGCGTGGGCGTCCCTGACGACCGGTACCACCAGGCCCCGCTCGGTCTGCGCGGCGAAGCCGAGGTGCACCTGGTCGAGCCGGACGACCTCCCTGGCGGCCGTGTCCACCGTGGAGTTGAGGTCGGGGAACCGGGCGAGGGCGGCGGTGCAGATCCTTGCCAGCAGGGCGAGCAGGGAGATCTTCGGCCCACCAGCCGCGTTCATCGCGGCCCGCGCCCGCATCAGCTCGGTCGCGTCGGCGTCCACCCAGCAGGTCGCGTCCGGTATCTCCTGCCGGCTGCGGGAGAGCTTGTCGGCGACGGCGCCGCGGATGCCCTTGAGGGGGATGCGGGTGCCCTCGGTGACAGGGGCCGACGAGGTGGGAGCGAGGGGTTCGGTCGACGGTGCGGTGGCCGGCCGGCGCGCGGCAGCGGCCTCCATCGCATGCTCCACGTCGGCCCGCAGGATCAGCCCGTCGGGCCCGGAACCGCTCAGCTCCCGCAGGTCCAGGCCGTGCTCGCGAGCGAGGCGGCGGACGAGGGGCGAGATCACGGGAACGGGGCCGTCGCTCCGGCGGTCGTCGGCCTCGGCAATCCGCGCGTCCCCCGCCGTGACCGTGCCGTTCTGCCTCAGCGGCCCGCGGCCCAGGCCCGGCGCGGTCCTGCCGTCGGAGCCGTCGTCGGCGGGAAAGACGTGTCCGTATTCGGGTGTGGCCGCACCGGTGCCCGGCCCCGTCGGCCGTACCCGCCGCCTGCGGGCCGGAGGTGCGCCGGTGCCGTAGCCCACCAGGACGTTCCCCGAGCCCTCGGTCCCGCCGTCGGAGACGTCGGCGGCGTCGGAGGCCCGCGGCCCCACCGCGACCGTCAGCAGCGGCGCCCCCACGGGCAGTTCCGTGCCCTCCTCGCCGAAGCGGGCGGTGACCACGCCGCCGTAGGGACAGGGCACCTCTACCATCGCCTTGGCCGTCTCGACCTCGACGACCGGCTGGTCCACGGCGACGACGTCGCCGACCTCCACCAGCCAGCGGACGATCTCCGCCTCGGTGAGCCCCTCCCCGAGGTCGGGAAGCTTGAACTCCAGCACCTGTGCCATCAGTTCCCGGCCTCCCACTGCAGCCGCGCGACGGCGTCCAGGATGCGGTCCACCCCGGGCAGGTGGTGGCGTTCCAGCATCGGCGGCGGATAAGGGATGTCGAACCCGGCCACCCGCAGCACCGGCGCCTCCAGGTGGTGGAAGCAGCGCTCCGTCACCCGGGCCGCGATCTCCCCGCCCGGCCCGCCGAAGGAGCCCGACTCGTGCACGACGACCGCGCGCCCGGTCCGGCGTACGGAGGCGGCGACCGTCTCGTCGTCGAACGGCACCAGGGAGCGCAGGTCGACGACTTCGAGGTCCCAGCCCTCGGCCTGCGCCGCCTCGGCGGCTTCGAGGCAGACGGGCACGGACGGTCCGTAGGTGATGAGCGTGGCGCTGCGGCCCGGGCGGCGCACCACCGCGCGGCCTATGGGTTCGACGTCCGTCGGGTGTTCGGGATTCCAGGAGTCCTTGGACCAGTACAGCCGCTTGGGTTCCAGGAAGACGACCGGGTCGTCGGAGTCGATGGCCGCACGCAGCAGGCCGTAGGCGTCGGCGACGGTGGCGGGCGTGACGACATGGAGCCCCGGAGTCGCCATGTAGTACGCCTCGGAGGAGTCGCTGTGGTGCTCGACGCCGCCGATGCCGCCGCCGTAGGGGACGCGGATGGTGAGGGGCAGGGGCATCGTGCCGCGCGTGCGGTTGCGCATGCGGGAGACGTGGCTGATCAGCTGCTCGAAGGCGGGGTAGGCGAACGCGTCGAACTGCATCTCCACGACCGGCCGCAGGCCGTACATCGCCATGCCGACGGCCGTGCCGAGGATGCCGGCCTCGGCGAGCGGGGTGTCGGTGCAGCGGTCCTCGCCGAACTCCTTCGCGAGCCCGTCGGTGACGCGGAAGACGCCGCCGAGGGTGCCGACGTCCTCGCCCATGACGTGCACGGCGGGGTCGGCGGCCATCGCGTCGCGCAGCGCGCGCGTGAGGGCCTGCGCCATGGTGGCCGGCTTGAGGGCGACGGTGGTCATCAGTGCCCGCCCTCCCGCTCCGCCGCGAGCTCTGCCTCCAGCAGCGCCCGCTGTTCGCGCAGTTGTGGGGTCGGCTCGGCGTAGATGTGGGCGAACAGGTCCATCGGGTCGAGCCCCGGGTCCTGGTTCATGCGCTCACGCAGATCGGCGGCCATGGTTTCGGCGGCTTCGCGCGCGCGGCGGACGCCGTCCTCGTCGAGCAGTCCGCGCTCGGTCAGCTCGTGCTCCAGGAGCGCGATCGGGTCGTGCGCGCGCCACGCCTCGACCTCGGTGTCGCCGCGGTAGCGGGTCGCGTCGTCGGCGTTGGTGTGCGCGTCGATGCGGTACGTGATCGCCTCGACCAGCATGGGGCCGCCGCCCTCGCGCGCGTGCCGTACGGCGTCGGCGAGGACGGTGTGCACGGCGGCCGCGTCGTTGCCGTCGACCAGCCGGCCGGGCATGCCGTAGCCGACGGCCTTGTGGGCCAGGGAGGGGGCCGCGGTCTGCTTGGCGAGCGGGACGGAGATCGCGAAGCCGTTGTTCTGGACCAGGAAGACGACGGGGGCCTGCCAGACGGCGGCGAAGTTCAGCGCCTCGTGGAAGTCGCCCTCGCTGGTGCCGCCGTCGCCGACCATGGCGAGCGCGACCACGTCGTCGCCCTTGAGGCGGGCGGCGTGCGCGAGGCCCACGGCGTGCGGGAGCTGGGTGGCGAGCGGGGTGCACAGGGGGGCGACGCGGTGCTCGTGCGGGTCGTAGCCGGTGTGCCAGTCGCCGCGCAGCAGGGTCAGTGCCTGGACCGGGTCGAGGCCCCGGGCGACGGCGGCGAGGGTGTCGCGGTAGCTCGGGAAGAGCCAGTCCCGGTCCTCGAGGGCGAGCGCGGCGGCGACCTCGCAGGCCTCCTGGCCGGTGCTGGAGGGGTAGACGGCCAGACGGCCCTGCTTGGTGAGGGCGGTGGCCTGTGTGTTGTAGCGGCGGCCGCGCACGAGTTCGGCGTAGAGGCGGCGCAGCAGGGCCGGGTCGGCCTTCGCGGCCGCGTCGGTGCCGAGGACGCGGTACGGCTCGGCGTCGGGCAGCAGCGGCGCGGGGTCCGTGCGCGGTTGCCAGGCGGGCGGCGGCGAGGGCCGGTACGCGCCCCGCTGCTCCATGACCGTCATGACGGCACCTCCTCGTGGGAGCGGCTTCGGGCGCGCCACGGCCGTGATGCGCCTCACCTACCGATTGTTCGGTCGTCGGCACATTTTGGCTACAGGCACCTCCGGGCTGTGGACAAACGGTTCTCCACAGCCTGGAATGAACGCAGTACGTCCATGGTAGGGAGGCGGGGGGGCATGGCACCTGAACAAATGGCCGAGAGCGGCGAGCCGGCCGGTGCCCCGCCGCCCGCCCGCCCCCTCGACGCCATCGATCTGGACATCCTGCAGATGCTCCAGGCGGACGGCCGCGCCTCGATACGGTCGGTCGCCGAACGGGTGCACGTCTCCCGCGCCAACGCCTACGCGCGGATCAACCGCCTCATCGAGGACGGCGTCATCCGCGGTTTCGGCGCCCGCGTCGATCATGAACGCGCCGGTCAGGGCACCTCCGCTTACATCACTCTGAAGATCGTCCAGAACTCCTGGCGCACCGTGCGCGAACAGCTCAGACAGCTGCCCGGCGCGTCGCACATCGCACTGGTGGGCGGCGACTTCGACGTGCTCCTGCTGGTGCACACACCCGACAACCGGGCGCTGCGCGAGCTGGTGCTCACCCGGCTGCAGGCCATGCCCGAGGTGCTCAGCACGCGCACGCTGCTGGTGTTCGAGGAGGAGGACCTGGAACCGCAGAGCTGAGGCTCACAGCTCCCTGCGCAGCCCCGAGAACACCAGTTGCGCGACCGCGTCGGAGACCTCCCGCTCGCTCATCCCCCGCCCGTCGGGCCGGTACCACTCCACGATCGAGTTGATCATCCCGAACACCAGCCGGGTGGCGAGCCGCACCTCGACGTCGCCGCGCACGTCACCGTCCGCGGCCGCCGCCTTCAGCAGCTCGGCGACCTGGTGGTCGAAGTCGCGGCGCCGCTCCAGGGCCCACCGCTCGGTGCCCGTGTTGCCGCGCACCCGCAGCAGCAGGGTCACGTACGGCAGTTCGGCGATGAGCACCTCGACCATGCGCCGCACCACGTACTCCAGCCGGTCCGAGGCGCGTCCCACGCGCGCGTGCTCCTCGTCGAGGATCCCGAACAGGCCGTCCAGGGCCCGGCTGACGGCCCTGCGCAGCAGCTCCTCCTTGCCGGCCACATGGTGGTAGATCGACGACTTGGAGATGCCGGCCGCCTTGGAGAGGTGCTCCATGGAGGTGCCGTCGTAGCCGCGCTCGTTGAAGACCTGGACGGCGACGGACAGCAGCGTCTCCGGGGTGTACGTGTCGCGTTTGGCGGTGGTCATGACTGGCTGCCCTCCCGCTTGTCGGAGGCGTACGCGTGGCGGTACAGCGCGAGGGAGGGGGCGTAGCGGCCGGAGGGATCGCGCAGGTGCAGGTCGTCGAGGAGTGCGTAGGCCCAGTTGCGGCCCAGGCGGCGGCCCCATTCGAAGGGGCCAAGTGGATAGTTGACGCCCAGGCGCATCGCGGTGTCGGTGTCCTCCTCGGTCGCCACGCCCTTGGCGACCGCGTCGTGCGCGAGGTCGATGATCCGGGCGACCGTACGGGCGACGATCATCCCGGGGACGTCGCCGATGACGCTGACGTCCTTGCCGAGCACCTGGAAGAGGCCGGTGGCGTCGGAGAGGGTCTGCGAGGAGGTGTCCTGGGAGGCGGACAGCGCGAGGCGGGTGGCGCGGCGGTAGTCGAGGGCGAGGTCGAAGTAGACGACGTCCCGGAACTCCACCGAGGTCTGCCCGTCGGCGAGCGCCAGCTGGCCGCCGCCCGGCAGCACCAGGCGGGTTCCGTGGTCCTCGTTCTCCTCGCGCACCGGGATGCCCGCCTCGCGGATCAGCGTGAGCAGTTCGCCGGCCGGGCCGAGGTCGCCCTCCACGACGACGTAGGCGGGCGGCTGCCGCTTCTCGGCGGTGTGCGGCTCGGTGCGCTCGGCGCCCTCCGCGTAGTCGTACCAGCCGTGTCCGCTCTTGCGGCCGAGCCGGCCCGACTCGACCAGGCGGCGCTGGGCGAGCGAGGGCGTGAAGCGGACGTCCTGGAAGAAGCTGCGCCACACCGAGTGCGTCACCGACTCGTTGACGTCCTGGCCGATGAGGTCGGTCAGTTCGAAGGCGCCCATCCTGAAGCCGCCGCACTCGCGCAGGACCGCGTCGATGGTGGCGGGGTCGGCGCCCTGCGCCTCGTAGACCGCGAAGGCCTCGGCGTAGAAGGGCCGGGCGATGCGGTTGACGATGAAGCCGGGGGTGTCGGCGCAGGCGACCGGCGTCTTGCCCCAGGCGCGCGCCATCTCGTACGCGCGCGTGGCCGAGGTGACGTCGGTGGCGAAGCCGGAGACGACCTCGACCAGCGGCAGCAGCGGCGCGGGGTTGAAGAAGTGCAGGCCGACGAGGCGGCCCGGGCCGCGCAGGGCGCCGCCGATCGCGGTGACCGACAGGGACGAGGTGTTGGTGGCGAGCAGACAGTCCTCGTCGACGATGTCCTCGAGCTCCCGGAACAGGTCCTGCTTGACGTCGAGCCGCTCCAGGACCGCCTCGACGACCAGGGAGCAGTCGGCGAGCTCGGCGAGGTCCGTCGCGGGCAGCAGTCGCGCGCGTGCCGCGTCCCGGTCGGCCGCCGTGAGGCGGTCCTTCTCGACGAGCCGGTCGAGGCGGGCGCCGATCGCTGCGGCCGCTTCCTGGGCGCGCCCCGCGACGGCGTCGTACAGCCGCACGCGATGACCCGCGACCAGCGCGACCTGGGCGATGCCCTGGCCCATGGTGCCGGTGCCGACGACGGCCACGGGGCTGCTGAGGTCGAGTGCTGTCATGTGCGCGATCCTCCCGCACGGCGTTTTCCACAGATGCGGCGGACCCCCTTGTCCCGACCGATCGTTCGGTTACTCTAACTCTGACTGGCTGTTCCTGCCCCTGTTTCTGCCCAGGTCATGAGCTCGACGAAGAGTTCCTGAGACGAGGAGTTGGTCCCGCATGGCCGCCGAACTGACCGCGCACGACCTGATCGCCAAGCACCGGCCCACCCTCGACCAGGCGCTGGAAGCGATCCGCACACGCGCGTACTGGTCCCCGCACCCCGAGCACCCCAAGGCCTACGGCGAGGACGGCAGCCTGGACATGGCCGCGGGCAAGGCCGCGTTCGACGCCCTGCTGGGCACCCGTCTCGACCTCGGCCAGCCGGGTACGGACGACTGGGTGGGCGGCGAGGTGTCGCCGTACGGCATCGAGCTGGGCGTGGAGTACCCGCACGCGGACGTCGACGTGCTGCTGCCCGCCATGAAGGCGGGCCAGAAGGCATGGCGGGACGCGGGCGCGGAGGCCCGTGCGGTGGTGTGCCTGGAGATCCTGAAGCGGATCAGCGACCGGACGCACGAGTTCGCGCACGCGGTCATGCACACCAGCGGCCAGGCGTTCATGATGGCGTTCCAGGCGGGCGGGCCGCACGCGCAGGACCGCGGCCTGGAGGCCGTCGCGTACGCGTACGTGGAGCAGGTGCGCACGCCCGACCTCGCGGAGTGGACCAAACCGCAGGGCAAGCGTGACCCGCTGGCGCTGACCAAGCAGTTCACGCCGGTTCCGCGCGGGATCGCGCTGCTGATCGGCTGCAACACCTTCCCGACGTGGAACGGCTACCCGGGCCTGTTCGCCTCCCTGGCCACCGGCAACGCGGTCCTGGTCAAGCCCCACCCGCGCGCGGTGCTGCCACTCGCCCTCACCGTGCAGGTCGCCCGTCAGGTGCTCGCCGAGGCCGGCTTCGACCCGAACCTGGTGGCGCTGGCCGCCGAGCGGCCCGGCGAGGGCATCGCGAAGACCCTGGCGACCCGCCCGGAGATCCGGATCATCGACTACACGGGCTCCACGTCCTTCGGCGACTGGCTGGAGGCCAACGCCCGTCAGGCGCAGGTCTACACGGAGAAGGCCGGCGTCAACACGGTGCTCGTGGACTCGACCGCGGACTACCAGGGCATGCTGTCCAACCTGGCCTTCTCGCTGTCCCTGTACAGCGGCCAGATGTGCACCACCCCGCAGAACCTGCTGATCCCCCGCGACGGCATCCGAACCGAACAGGGCCCGAAGACCTTCGACGAGGTGGTCGCCGACCTCTCCCGCGCCGTCGACGGGCTGCTCGGCGACGACGCGCGGGCCAACGCGCTGCTCGGCGCGATCGTCAACCCGGACGTGAAGGCCCGTCTGGAGGCGGCGGCCGGGCTCGGCGAGGTCGCCCTGGCGTCCAGGGAGATCAGCAACCCCGAGTTCCCGGCGGCCGTCGTGCGCACGCCGGTCATCGTGAAGCTCGACGGGGCCAAGCCGGACGACGAGGCCGCCTACATGAGCGAGTGCTTCGGGCCCGTCTCCTTCGCCGTCGCGGTCGACTCCTCGGCGGACGGCGTGGAGCTGCTGCGGCGCACGGTGCACGAGAAGGGCGCGATGACCGTCGGGGCGTACACGACCGACGAGGAGGTCGAGCAGGCGGTGCGGGAGGTCTGCCTGGAGGAGGCCGCGCAGTTGTCGCTGAACCTCACGGGCGGGGTGTACGTGAACCAGACGGCCGCGTTCTCCGACTTCCACGGCTCGGGCGGCAACCCCGCGGCGAACGCGGCGCTGTGCGACGGGGCGTTCGTCGCGGGCCGCTTCCGGGTCATCGAGGTGCGGCGCGAGGCATAGGGCCTGCCGACGGCACTAGAAGCCGCGCGCGCTCCAGTGGTACAGCGTCATCGCCACGCTCGTCGCCAGGTTGTAGCTGGAGACCTGGGGACGCATCGGCAGGGACAGCAGGTGGTCGGCACGCGCTCGGAGGGGAGCCGAGAGGCCGCTGCGCTCCGAACCGAACGCGAGGACGGCGTCGTCCGGGAGCTTCGTTCCCCGGATGTCGTCGCCCTCCGGGTCGAGGGCGAACAGCGGCCCCGCGGGCAGTTCACCGACGTCCAGTCGCTCGACCGCGGTCGCGAAGTGCAGGCCCGCTCCGCCGCGCACCACCGTCGGGTGCCACGGATCCAGTGTGCCGGTGGTGACCACACCGGTGGCTCCGAAGCCGGCGGCGAGGCGGATCACCGCACCGGTGTTGCCGAGGTTGCGCGGGTTGTCGAGGACGACCACGGGGGCGGTGCGCGGGGTGTGTGCCAGCCTCTCGAGATGGGCCGAGCGGGACGGTCGTACGGCCAGGGCGGCCACGGCGGTGGGATGCGGGCGCGGCACCAGGGACGCGTACGTCGTCTCGGGCACCTCGGTCAGCAGTCCCTCCAGCGTCTGCCGCACGTCGGGCGCCAGCTCGTCGGCGAGGGCGAGCGCGGCGGCCCGGTCGGCGGTGACCGCCACCGGGATCCGGGCTCCGAAGCGCACGGCGTGCTTGAGGGCGTGGAAGCCGTCGAGCAGGACGGAGGAGTCGGCGAGCCGGCGCCAGACGCTCACGGGGTCGGTCATGGCGTGCAGCCTACGTGCGCGTGCGCTCCGGGTTCACGGTCGCGCCGGGCCCTCACGCCGTGGTACCCGCGTGCGTGGGCTCGGGGTTCTCCGGCGCGGGTGGCTCGGGCGGGCGCGGGCGGCCGGTTCTGGCGAGGGCGCGTTCACGCGCGCGTGCCGTCCACCCGCCCAGCCGGCGAAGGAACGGCGTGGGCAGGAAGACCGCGTCCGTCGCGATCATCGCGAGGGAGAAGAACGGCAGCCCGAGGACGACGGCGATCACGGCGTGCTCGGTCATCATCGCGGCCAGCAGCACGTTCTTGACCCGCCGGTTGAACAACGTGAACGGGAAGGCGACCTGCACGATGACCGTCCCGTAGGTCACCAGCATCACCATCGTGCCGCTGGACGACAGCAGGTCGGCGAGCGCGGGCCAGGGCGAGAAGTAGTCGAGGTGCAGCGGGTAGTAGACCGCCGTGCCGTCCTGCCAGAGCGAACCCTGGATCTTGTACCAGCCGGCCGTCGCGTAGATCAGACAGGCCTCGGCCATGATCACGAGGAGCGCGCCGTTGTGCACGACGTTCGTGACCACGTCCACCAGGATCCGCGGCTCCCGGCTCCTCGCCCGGTGCGCGACGATCCAGCGCACGGCCTGCGCGACCCACACCAGCCACAGGACGACCGGCACGGTCGCATCGGTGCCGTCGAAGCGGCCCCCGGCCGTCACCGCGACCAGCGCGAACCCGAGCACGCCCCACAGCGCCGGCCCCACCCGGTCCACCGTCCGTTCTCCACGCGCGCGTGCCTCGCGCGCGAGCCGGTCCCGCCGCGCGTCCAGCGACCACACCTGCCCACAGCGCGTGAAGACCAGGTAGACGGACATCAGGTGCAGCACGTTGTCGCCGCCGTCCCCGATGAAGACACTGCGGTTCTGCAGGGAGAGCACCCCGACCATGAACAGCACGGACATGGTGCGGGTGCGCCAGCCCAGCAGCAGCAGGACGCTCGCCAGCAGCGCGAGCACGTAGCAGAACTCGAACCAGAACCGGCCGTTCGACCACGTCAGGACCGTGAAGGCGTGGTTGTCGGCGATCAGCTGCCGGGCCAGGTTCCAGCTCCAGGGGGCGTGCGGACCGTACATCTCCTCGCGGTGCGGGACCTCGCGCAGCAGGAACAGCAGCCAGGTCGCGCTGAAGCCGATACGGATCGTGGCGGTCTGGTACGGGCCGAGCGCCGCCTCGGTGATGCGGGCGATGCCGGCCGAGACCGACAGGGCGAAACGGTTCACTCGGCACCCCCGTCGGTGTCGGCGGCCGACACGGGCCACCAGGGCAGCTCGCGGTACACCGGCTGCCCGGAGACCTTCTCCCCGCTCCACTTCGGCGGGGGCACGTTGGTGGTGCGGGAGCGGACCTGGACCTGGATGACCGAGCCGCTCTTCCCGGCGGCGTCGTCCCGGCCGAGCCGCAGCGCCGCGATCCGCCGCACGTACGCCTCGGACAGGGAGCCGCGCAGCCCCACGGGACGGTTGTCGCCGTCGTGCGTGGCGAGGAAGAAGTCCCAGGCGCGGCGCAGTTCGTTCTGCTGGGTGTGGCTCGGCAGCAGGTTGCCGTCGATGGCCCGGCCGTCCTCGGCCGACAGGTCGTACCAGCCGGTCGTGCGCACCCCGCCGTCCGCCGCGCGCACCTCGGCGCGGACCTGGACCGCGATGTTCTGCTGCAGCGGGTTCGGCGCGAACAGCTTCCAGTTCTGCTCGAACTCCGGGTAGATCCAGTCGTCGATCGCCTTGCCGTGCTTCTTGGTGACCGTGTTCGCGGGCGCGACGTGCAGGAACACCATGCCGATGTGCACACAGGCGGCCACGGCGACCACCGCGAGCGCCAGCGCGGCGGCGATGCGGTAGCGCAGGGAGAGAGCGGCGACACCGGTGCGGGACTCGGCGTACGGCCCGGCGGGACCGGGGTCCGTCGCGGGGGCCGGACCGGGTACGGCGGGCCCCGGTCCCGGGGTGGGCAGGCCGGCCGTGCCGTGCTGCCCGGGCGCGCCGCCCGGCTCGTGAGGCCCGTGCCGGGCGTCCGAGCCTGTGTCGTACCCGTCCATCGCGCCCCGTCTCCGCTTTCGGTCCGTCTTCGGCCACCGGCCGCGGGTCGCCGCAGCGCCCGCGCGTTCCGCTTCACCGCACTAGAACGGGAACGGTACTCAGACCCGCCCCTCGGGCACAGCCCCGTCGGGTTGTCCACAGGCAATGCCCGCAGGTTTTCCACAGCGGTTGACACCTCACGGCGGCCGACCCACCATGGAAGCGAACGAACCGAACGATCGGTCGGGAGCCGGCTCCGGACCCAGCCCAGGTCGAGGGGGACCGCATGGCGACAGCCGCCGCCCAGCAGGCGCACGGCACACAGGACGTGGCCGTGGCCACCGACGCGTACCAGCGCGCCTTCGACGCCGCCGTGGCCGCCGACGAGCGCATCGAGCCGCGGGACTGGATGCCCGACGCCTATCGCGCGACGCTGGTGCGGCAGATGGCACAGCACGCCCACTCCGAGATCATCGGCATGCAGCCGGAGGCCAACTGGATCACGCGCGCGCCCTCCCTGCGCCGCAAGGCCATCCTCATGGCCAAGGTCCAAGACGAGGCGGGGCACGGGCTGTATCTGTACAGCGCGGCCGAGACCCTCGGCACCGGCCGCGAAGAACTGCTCGACAAGCTGCACTCCGGCCGCCAGAAGTACTCCTCGATCTTCAACTACCCGACGCTGACCTGGGCGGACGTCGGCGCGATCGGCTGGCTGGTGGACGGCGCGGCGATCACCAACCAGGTCCCGCTGTGCCGCTGCTCGTACGGCCCCTATGCGCGTGCGATGGTCCGCATCTGCAAGGAGGAGTCCTTCCACCAGCGCCAGGGGTACGAGCTGCTGCTGGCCCTCAGCCGCGGCACCCCCGAGCAGCACGCGATGGCTCAGGACGCGGTGGACCGCTGGTGGTGGCCGTCCCTGATGATGTTCGGGCCGCCCGACGACGAGTCGGCGCACTCCGCGCAGTCGATGACGTGGAAGATCAAGCGGCATTCGAACGACGAGCTGCGCCAGCGCTTCGTCGACATCTGCGTCCCCCAGGCCGAGTCGCTGGGCCTGACCCTGCCCGACCCGGACCTGAGGTGGAACGAGGAGCGCGGGCACCACGACTTCGGTCCCATCGACTGGACCGAGTTCCACGAGGTCCTGAGGGGCAACGGCCCGTGCAACGAACAGCGGATCAGCCAGCGCAGAAGGGCCCACGAGGAGGGCGCGTGGGTGCGGGAGGCCGCCGCCGCCCACGCGGCCAAGCACAGCCACAGGACGGGAGAGCGGCAGGCATGACGAACACCGACTGGCCCCTGTGGGAGGTCTTCGTGCGCTCACGCCGGGGCCTCTCCCACACCCACGCCGGCAGCCTGCACGCACCGGACGCGGAGTTCGCCCTGCGCAACGCCCGCGACCTGTACACCCGGCGCGGCGAGGGCGTCTCGATCTGGGTCGTCCCCTCGTCCGCGGTCACCGCGTCCTCACCCGACGAGAAGGACCCGTTCTTCGACCCGGCCGCCGACAAGCCGTACCGGCACCCGACCTTCTACGAGATCCCGCAGGGGGTGAAGCACCTGTGACGACGACCGTCCCCACGACCGCCGCCCTCGCCCTCGGCGACGACGCCCTGGTGCTCTCGCACCGCCTCGGCGAGTGGGCCGGCCACGCCCCCGTCCTGGAAGAGGAGGTCGCCCTCGCCAACATCGCGCTGGACCTGCTCGGCCAGGCCCGGGTGCTGCTGTCGATGGTGGGCGACGAGGACGAGCTGGCGTACCTGCGCGAGGAGCGCGCCTTCCGCAACCTCCAGCTGGTGGAGCAGCCCAACGGCGACTTCGCCCACACCATCGCCCGCCAGCTGTACTTCTCCACCTACCAGCACCTGCTGTACGCCGAACTGGCCGCCGGCGACGGCCCCTTCGCCGATCTCGCCGCGAAGGCCGTCAAGGAGGTCGCCTACCACCGCGACCACGCCGAGCAGTGGACCCTGCGACTGGGCGACGGCACGGACGCCGGCCACGAGCGGATGCGGCGGGCCTGCACGGCGCTGTGGCGCTTCACCGGCGAGATGTTCCAGCCGGTGGACGGACTGGACGTCGACCGCGCCGGGATGGAGGACGCCTGGCTGGAGTCCGTCGGACGGGTGCTCGACCGCGCCACCCTGACGGTTCCCGAAGGGCCGCGCTCCGGCGCCTGGACGGCGGGCGCGGGCCGCCAGGGCGTGCACACCGAGCCCTTCGGGCGGATGCTCGCCGAGATGCAGCACCTGCACCGCAGCCACCCGGGGGCGTCATGGTGACCGTCACCCCGCTGGAGGCGGAACTCCTCGAGATCGCCGGTTCGGTGCCCGACCCCGAGCTGCCGGTGCTCACCCTCCGGGAACTCGGCGTCGTACGGGCCGTGCGCGTACACGGCGCGGACTGCGTCGAGGTCGAGCTGACGCCGACGTACACCGGCTGCCCGGCCATCGAGGCGATGTCCCTGGACATAGAGCGGGTGCTGCACGCGCACGGCGTGCGCGAGGTCGCCGTCCGCACGGTGCTGCGGCCGGCCTGGTCGACGGACGACATCACCGCCGAAGGGCGGCGCAAGCTGCGGGAGTCGGGTATCGCGCCGCCCCGTCCGGTGCATGACCGCGGCCCCGTGACGGTGAGGCTGGGCCCGACCCGCACCCTCACGGCCCAGACGAACCCGGTCCGCTGCCCCCACTGCGGCTCCGCCGACACGGAGTTGCTCAGCCGCTTCTCCTCCACCGCGTGCAAGGCGCTGCGCCGCTGTCTCGCCTGCCGTGAACCCTTCGACCACTTCAAGGAGTTGTGATGGCCCGCTTCCACACGCTCCCGGTGGTGGCGGTCGACCGGCTCACCGACGACTCCGTGGCCCTCACCCTCACCGTCCCGCCCGAGCTGCGCGAGGAGTACCGGCACACCCCCGGCCAGCACCTCGCGCTGCGGCGGAAGGTCGACGGCATCGAGATACGCCGCACGTACTCGATCTGCTCCCCGGCGCCCGACGGGGACGGTCCGAGCACCCTGCGGGTGGGTGTGCGGCTGGTCGACGGCGGGGCCTTCTCGACGTACGCGCTGAAGGAGATCGGCGTCGGCGACGAGCTGGAGGTCATGGCACCGGCCGGCCGCTTCACCCTCGAACCGGCCCCCGGTCTGTACGCGGCGGTGGTCGGCGGCAGCGGCATCACCCCGGTGCTGTCCATCATGTCCACGCTGCTCGCCCGCGAGCCGCAGGCGCGGTTCTGCCTGATACGCAGCGACCGGACGGCCGCCTCGACCATGTTCCTGGAGGAGGTCGCCGACCTGAAGGACCGGTATCCGGACCGGTTTCAGCTGGTGACGGTGCTGTCCCGGGAGGAACAGCAGGCCGGACTGCCGTCCGGGCGACTGGACCAGGAGCGGCTGAGGGGACTGCTGCCCGCGCTGCTGCCCGTCGACGCGGTGGCGGGATGGTTCCTGTGCGGTCCGTACGGACTGGTGGAGGAAGCCGAGCGGGCGCTGCGCGGGCTCGGGGTGCCGCGTGCCCGTGTCCACGAGGAGATCTTCCACGTGGACAGCGCCGCCCCGGCGCCGGGCTCGGCGGCCACCGCCCCCGCGCACAGCACGGTCACCGCCCGGCTAGACGGCCGCGGCGGCACCTGGCCCGTCAGGGACGGCGAGTCCCTGCTGGAGACGGTGCTCCGCAACCGGCCCGACGCGCCCTACGCCTGCAAGGGCGGCGTGTGCGGCACCTGCCGCGCCTTCCTGGTGACCGGGGAGGTGCGCATGGACCGCAACTTCGCGCTGGAGCGGGAGGAGACGGAGGCGGGTTACGTGCTGGCGTGCCAGTCGCATCCGGTGACGGAGAAGGTGGAGCTGGACTTCGACAGATGAGGGTGCCGTGGCCGCACCGTTCCCTTCTCCTAGAACCTGTTCTATCTTGACGGTCCGTCAGATCAGCGGACCCTCCGGAGGGACAGGACCGTGGACTTCACCTTCACCGAGGAGCAGGAGGCGGCGGCCGAGGCGGCGCGGGGGGTGTTCGCCGGGGTCGCGCCGGACGCGGTGCCCTCTCCCTCACTGGTCGCGGGCGCCGTCGCCGAGGACTTCGACCGCGCCCTGTGGGCCAGGCTCGCGGAGGCCGATCTGCTGAGCCTGCTGCTGGACGCCGAGTACGGCGGGGCGGGCCTAAACGCCATCGCACTGTGTCTGGTACTGCGGGAGTCGGCCAAGGGGCTGGCACGGATTCCGCTGCTGGAGAGCAGCGCGGCCGTCGCGGCCGTACAGGCCTACGGCGGCCCGGAGTTGAAGTCGGCACTGCTGGCACGGGCCGGCCGGGGCGAGGTGGTGCTCACCGTCGCCGCGAACGGCCGCACCGGCCACGACGGGGCCGAACTCGCCGTCACCGCACGCCAGGAGGGCGAGGACTGGCTGCTGGACGGCGTACAGACCGCGGTGCCGTGGGCACACACCGCGGACTTCGTCCTCGTACCCGCGCATACGGCCGCGGACCGGACGCTGCTGGCCGTCGTTCCCCGCGTCCACCCGGGGGTCGTGCTCGGGGAGCAGATCTCCACCACCGGGGAGCGGCTCGGCGAGCTGCGGCTGGAGTCGGCGCGGATCGCCGCACGGGACGTGATCGACGCGGACGGGGCGTGGGAGTGGCTGCGCGGGCTGCTGGCCACCGGGACGTGCTCGCTCGCGCTCGGGCTGGGTGAACGGGTGCTCGCGATGACCAGCGAGTACGCGGGCAAGCGGGAACAGTTCGGGCATCCGATCGCCACGTTCCAGGCGGTGGCCGTGCAGGCAGCCGACCGCTACATCGACCTGCGCGCCATGGAGGCCACGCTGTGGCAGGCCGCGTGGCGTCTCGCCTCCGGGGCGACCGGCCCGCTGCCCGCCTCCGGCGACGTCGCCGTCGCCAAGATCTGGGCGTCGGACGGCGTACGGCGGATCGTGCAGACGGCGCAGCATCTGCACGGCGGGTTCGGCGCCGACGTCGAGTACCCGCTGCACCGCTACCACGCCTGGGCCAAGCACCTGGAACTGTCGCTCGGCCCGGCCGCGGCGTACGAGGAGGCCCTGGGCGACCTGCTGGCGGCGCACCCCCTGGGCTGACCGGGACGGACTACAGGACGAACCCGGGCTGTCCCCCGTCGGTCACGACGGGCCGGCCCGCGGCCGCCCACACCTGCATGCCGCCGTCGACGTTCACGGCGTCGAGGCCCTGTTGGACCAGATACATCGTGACCTGCGCCGAACGGCCGCCGGAACGGCAGATCACATGAACGCGGTCGTCCTGCGGCGCGGCCTCGGTGAGCTCGCCGTAGCGGGCCACGAACTCGCTGATGGGGATGTGCAGGGCACCTTCGGCGTGGCCCGCCTGCCACTCGTCGTCCTCGCGGACGTCCAGCAGGAAGTCGCCGTCCTTGAGGTCGCCGACCTCGACCGTGGGCACACCAGCTCCGAAACTCATGCCCCGACGCTACCGGACGGTGCGGGGAGGGGGTGGGGTGGCTGGGGTGGGGCCCACCACGACTACCCCTCGAGCAGCTCCGCCAGCTCCCGCTCCCGCGACGCCACATCCGCCAACAGCTGCTCGGCGATCTCCTCCAGCAGGCGGTCCGGATCGTCCGGCGCGAGGCGGAGCATCGAGCCGATCGCGCCCTCCTCCAGCTCCCTGGCCACCAGCGACAGCAGCTCCTTGCGCTGGGCGAGCCATTCGAGGCGGGCGTACAGCTCCTCGCTGCGGCTCGGGCGGCGCTCGGCCGGCTCCGGTCCCTTGGCCCACTCCTCGGCCAGCTCCCGCAGCATGACCTCGTCCCCGCGGGCGTAGGCCCCGTTCACGCGGGTGATGAACTCCTCGCGGCGGGCCCGCTCGGCGTCGTCCTGGGCCAGGTCGGGGTGGGCCTTGCGGGCGAGTTCGCGGTAGAGCCTGCGGGCCTCGTCGCTGGGGCGAACGCGCTGCGGGGGCCGCACGGGCTGGTCGGTGAGCATCGCCGCGGCCTCCGGGAACAGGCCGTCGCCGTCCATCCAGCCGTGGAACAGTTCCTCCACGTCCGGCATCGGCATCACCCGGCCGCGGGCCTCGTCCGCCTTGCGGATGTCCTCGGGGTCGCCGGTGCGGGCGGCCCTGGCCTCGGCTATCCGGGCGTCCAGCTCGTCGAGGCGGGCGTACATGGGGCCGAGTTTCTGGTGGTGCAGCCGGGAGAAGTTCTCGACCTCGATACGGAAGGTCTCGACCGCGATCTCGTACTCGATCAGCGCCTGCTCGGCGGCGCGCACGGCCCGCTCCAGCCGCTCCTCGGGGCGCGGCGTACCGTCCTCGGGCGTCGCCTGCGCCTCACCGGCGACCCCACCCTGCTCAGTTTCCGGGCTCGTCACCCGACCAGCGTAGGCCACGACCGAACCGGCCCCGCCTGAACACCGACGACAACAGAGCAGGCGCCCCTGATCTCATCCCGCCCTCTCCGCCCGCCCTCCCCTCCCCCTCCTGCTCACACCCCCATCTCCGCCGCGACCCGCCCCGCCCGCACCGCGGCCACGAACTCGGCGTGGTCGGCCTCCGTCCGGTCGGCGTAGGTGACGGCGAAGTCGGCGACGGCCTCGTCCAGTTCCTCGTTCTTGCCGCAGTACCCGGCGATCAGGCGCGGGTCGGCGCTGTGGGAGTGGGCGCGGGCCAGGAGGGCGCCGGTCATGCGGCCGTAGTCGTCTATCTGGTCGGCGGCCAGCGCCGCGGGGTCGACGCTGCCCTTGCGGTTGCGGAACTGCCGTACCTGGAAGGGCAGTCCGTCGACCGAGGTCCAGCCGAGCAGGATGTCGCTGACCACCTGCATCCGCTTCTGTCCGAGGACCACCCGCCGCCCCTCGTGCTCGACGACCGGCGCCTCGAAGCCCGGCGCCTCGAAGCCCGCCGTCACCAGATGCGGGACCAGCGCCGAGGGGCGGGCCTCCTTCACCTGGAGCACCAGCGGTTCGCCGCGGTGGTCCAGGAGCAGCACGACATAGGAGCGGGTGCCCACGCTGCCGGTGCCGACGACGCGGAACGCCACGTCGTGCACCGCGTGCCGGGCCAGCAGCGGGAGGCGGTCCTCGGACAGCGTCTCCACATAGCTCTCCAGGGACGCCGCGACCGCGGCCGCCTCCTCGTCCGGCACCCGGCGCAGCACCGGCGCCGCGTCCACGAAGCGCCGGCCGCCGTCCTCGTGCGGCTCGGTCGACTTCGCCGCGAACCGCCCGCTGGTGTTGCCCCGCGCCTTCTCGGAGACCCGCTCCAGCGTGCCGAGCAGGTCATGGGCGTCGGTGTGGGAGACCAGTTCCTCGTCCGCGATCGCGTTCCACGCGTCCAGCACCGGCAGCCTGGCCAGCAGCCGCATGGTGCGCCGATAGGCGCCGGTGGCGTCGTAGGCGGCCTTGCGGCACTGGTCCTCGTCGGCGCCGGCCTCCCGGCCCGCCAGCACGAGGGAGGCGGCGAGCCGCTTGAGGTCCCACTCCCAGGGGCCCTGGACGGTCTCGTCGAAGTCGTTCAGGTCGATCACGAGGTCGCCGCGCGCGTCGCCGTACAGGCCGAAGTTGGCGGCGTGCGCGTCCCCGCAGATCTGGGCGCGGATCCTGGTCATGGGAGTGCGCGCGAGGTCGTAGGCCATCAGGCCCGCCGAGCCGCGCAGGAACGCGAAGGGGGTGGCCGCCATCCGGCCCGCCCTGATCGGCGTGAGGTCGGGTATCCGGCCGAGGTTGGACTCCTCCACCGCGGCGACCGCGGCGGGCCGGGCGGCGTCGAGGTCGAACGTGGCGTGCGCCCGGCGTGGGACCAGCTTGCGCAGCGCCTTGCCCTCCTCCTTGGGTGATCCGGCGGCCGGCCACTCGGCGAACCCCCGCACCCTCGGCAGCCGCCGCCCGCCGGCCTCCGCCGCTCCAGCCACCCCGGTTCCGCTCACGCCGACCGCCTCCCCCGCACTCACCCGGCGCCAGCCCGAAACCGGGCGCCGACAACATCAAGACGAACATCAACTCGTGCAGACCGTACAACCGGCGGCGATGCACGCGTCAGACCCTGTGGACAACTCCGCGCCTGTGGAAAACCCCGCCCGAAAGCGTCCCGGCGGGCCCGTGTGATTGTCCTCACCGGGTAATACGGCTCACACCGCCCGGGACAACGCGAAGGCCCCCAGATCTGGGACCTGGGGGCCTTCGGCTGGTGGGGAGCCGACGGAATGGGCTGGTCAGGGCCTACACCAGCACCCACGGAGATCGTTCCCGCGCTCTCGGGCCGATTTTCCCACCACCCAGGCCAGCGACTGCGGCAGGAGACGCCCGGCCTTCCTGACCGCCTTGCCGCCGACGCCGACCAGGACCGGCCCACCGGCCCACTCCGCCCCAGCCGCACCAGCACACCCGTCCGCACTGACCTTCCCGGAGATCCGCCACCTTCTCGCCGCCGTCTTCACCACTCCGGTCACGTTCACAGCCAGGCTGCTGCACTGGTCCGACTGGCGCAGATACCACCAGGCCACAGCCCGACGCTGTCACTACCGACAACCATCCGCCGACGAACTCACCAGACAGATCATGAAACCGCACTGGAGTACTGGGAGGAGCGTCGGCAGGGCCGGAGTCGCTGAGTCTGTCCGTCGCCTGTAAGGCGGCCAGGAATTGCCGGGCCGCCGGCCCATCGCGCAGGGAGTGCGAGGCCGCGGCACCGGTCGGCGGTCAGGCTCCGGGGTGCAGTCCGAGCCAGCCGGGGCTCGGGTCGCCCTTCACCTCACCGAAGTACAGGGCGAAGGTCTGCTTCCAGCGCTCGATCGCCGCGCGGTCGGCCATGAAGCGAGGGAAGCCGTCGAGGTTGCCGTTGGGGTACTCCCAGACGGGCTTCAGCCCGGTAGGCGGGGTGACATCGGTGCGGACCGACCAGCCGTTGGTGGCGGCCTTCTGCTGCTCGACGGAGAGCCGCCAGTTCAGGTACAGCTTTGCGGCGGTGGGGTTCTTGGCCTGCTTGAGGATCGCGGCCCGCTGTCCCCAGGACATGAACGGCGCCTCCTCGGGCAGCACCCACTTGACCGGCCCGGTGGACAGCGGCGCGCCGGATCCGCCGATGCCGATGGCCTTCTGGCCGCTGGTGACGGCCGCGCTCGGGGTGTAGCTGCCGCGGGCGAACTGGAGGTCCTGGGTGGCCAGTCGTGCGAGCCAGTCCCAGCCGTACTTCTCCACGTAGAGGGTGTAGAGGTAGAGGACCGCGTCGTCGTCGTGCGGGTAGGACGAGGCGATCTTCCCCTTCCAGCGGGCGTCGGCCAGGTCGAGCGGACCGCTGGGGATGTCGGAGCCGACCGCGGCGGGACCGTACATGTAGCTGAAGGCACTGACCTGGACGGCGACCCACGCGCCGTGCGGGTCCTTGAAGGGAGCGTAGAGCTTGGAGAAACCGGCCGGCTTGTAGGCGAGCAGGCGGCCCTGCTCCTTCCAGCGCACGAAGTCCTGCACGGTCTGGAGCTGTACGACGTCGGGTATCAGGGTGTCGGTCGCGAACTGGTTGTCGACGCGGACGTCGTGGTACTTGCTGTAGTCGACGACCACCGTCAGGTCGATGCCCGGGAATCGGTCCTTGAAGCCGTTGCGGATTCCGTCCGCCTGACTGGAGATGTCACCACCGGCGTAGAGCACGAGCTTGCCGCCCTCCGCGAGGGCTGCCTGGTAGAGCTCGTCAAGAGTCCGCTTCTCCTCGGCGCCGCCCGTTGCCACGCGGCCCGCAGAGGCTTGGCCGGTGGCGGCCTGAGCGGGGGTGACGGAGGCAGCGGCGACACCGAGACCGAGAGCGGCGCCCGCTCCGGTGGCAAGCAGGCGGCGTCGACTGGGAAGGCTGGTCATGGTGGGGGGAGCCTCTCTGTCCGTTCTGTTCGGTTCTGATCTGCTCTGTTCTTGTTCTGTTGTCTGTGTGTGGTGCGGCTGGACCACGGCAGCGGAGCAGCACGGCGCCCGGGTACGGCACGGATGCCGTGCTGCTGCTGTGGGGGTCAGAACATGGTGTTGTCGTTGGCGCTCTTCTCGGGCACCTCCTGGATCACGTCCCAGTGCTCGACGATCTTTCCGTCGGCGACGCGCCAGAAGTCCGCGACGGCCATGCCCCGGTCGCCGGGCTTGAGGTGCAGGTTGCTGTGGGTGACCACCAGGTCCCCTTCGGCGATCACACGCTTGATGTCCAGGCGCAGGTCGGGGAACTGCCCGCGCAGCCAGTGCACATAGCCGACGAAGGCTCCCGGGCCGTCCTGCGCCTCGGGGTTGTGCTGGGTGTAGCTCTCGCCGAGGTGTGCGGTGGCGGCCTCGGGCTGGTAGTCGTTGAATGCCTGCTCGTAGAAGGCGGTCACGAGCGCCTTGTTGTCCGCAGCGGACATGTCTGTCTCCTGCCTCGCGGTGGGTGCGTTACGAATCAGTCGTTCGTGGCCTCGCGGACGAGCGCCGTGTCGACGAACTGTTCGAAGCGGACGATGAGTCCGCCCCGTACGACGAAGTGGTGGGCGACGCGGACGTCGATCGGCTTGCTCGTGGCCTTGTTGACGGCGGTGTAGCGGGCCAGGACGACGACGTTCTCGCCGTCGACGACGTAGGTGTCGTCGTGGGCGGCCCAGCCGTCCCACTCCTTGCCGAGCTGCTCCATGACGTTCGAGGTGACGCCTTCGGGCGTGCGGTAGGTCCCGGCCAGGGGGAAGCCGGCCATCTCCGTCCACTCCACGTCGGGGGCGAGGGTGGCGCGCAGGGCGTCCAGGTCGCCGGCGGCCGAGGCCAGGTACTGGCGGCGTACGACGTCGGCGGGGGCGGGGGAGGTGGCGAAGTCGGTCATGGTCAGCCCCACTTCATCTCGCCCTTGGCGACCTTGGCGCCGATCTGGGCGGCGATCAGCATGCCGTTGCCGGGGTAGCGGGCCACGAGCGCCTCGGTGAGGGCGGCGCCGTCGGCGGCCTTGCCCAGCTCCTCCTCGAAGGCGAGCAGGTACTCGCGGGTGGCGGTGATGGCGGAGGCGTCGGCGGCGGTGCCGGGGAGGCGGTGGCCGGGGACGACCAGGTCGGGCTGGAGGGCGGCCATTTCGTCGAGGACGTCGATCCAGGCGGCGCGGTCGTCGGGGGTGGGGGTGTCGGCGACCCAGACGTGCTCCTGCTGGAAGAGAAGGACACCGCCGAG